>DQCG01000584.1:2471-4732 GCA_003533825.1 Phycisphaerales bacterium | reverse complement strand
AAATTAGATGCGGTAGCCCTGAGGTCGACCATTTGTTGCTGACCGTGCGGGACGGCAAGCCCATCTATCTGTCCGACGTCGCCAAAGTAAATTATATGTTCAAGGATCGAAGCAGTTACTCGCGCCTCGATGGTATTCCGAATATCACGCTGAGCATTACAAAACGAGTCGGAGCCAATGCAGTCCAGGTTTCCGATTATATCAAGGTTGTGATTGTCAAAGCGCAGGAGCAGGCCAAGGGCATGTTGAAATTCGACATTACTTTCGATATGTCGAAGTATGTCCGTAATATGGTCGCAGACCTGGAAAATAACATCTTTTCAGCGTTGGTTCTTGTCACGGCGGTTTTGCTTCTGTTCCTTGGCTGGCGCCCGAGTTCGATCGTCGCTATGATAATTCCACTGAGCATGCTGATAACCTTCTTTCTCGTCCAGATGCTGGACTACACGTTGAACATGATTGTACTGTTCGCTCTGGTATTGGTGCTGGGGATGCTGGTCGATAACGCCATTGTCATTGTGGAGAACATCTTTCGGCATCTTCAGCTTGGGTACAGTCGTGCCGAAGCGGCGATTCTCGGGGCACGTCAGGTCGCCTGGCCCGTCACAACCTCGACATTCACCACCGTCTGTGCGTTTCTGCCGCTGATGTTCTGGCCGGGTGTTATGGGCGATTTCATGAAGTACCTGCCCATTACTCTGACTCTGGGCTTGCTGGCCTCGCTCTTCGTAGGACTCGTATTCAATCCGGCGATCTGTTCTGTCTGGGCGGGCCGACAATCGAAACCGCGACAGACCAACCACTGGTTCATTCGGAGTTACAGCAGGTTTCTGCACGCCGGCCTGAATAATCCGGGCCTTACTTTGTTTTTGGCGTTCTGCCTGCTTGTTGCTTTAGGAACCTTGTACGGCAAAATCGGCAAGGGCGTGGAATTCTTTCCGGAAGGCGACCCGGAGCGCGCTATGATTGGCATACGCGCCCCGCAGGGCACAAATATTCACGAGACCGACCAGATCGCATGCATGATCGAGGATCGCGTCCAGCCATATAAACCCTGGCTAAAGCACGTCATAACAAACGTGGGCTCCAGCGGGGGCGGCAGCATGAATCTCATGGCCAGCACAGGCGGCCCACATCTGGCCAACATTACGCTGGTCTTCCATGACTTCGTCGAGCGAGAGAGGCCTTCGGTGGAAATCATCGCTGAGGTCCGCAAGGCCTTAGCCGACATCGCAGGGGCGGAGATCCGGGTCGAGAAGGAAGAAGAGGGCCCTCCAACCGGTGCGGCTGTCACAGTTCGCTTCGTCGGAGAAGACTTCAAAACGCTCGAACGCGTGAGTGAACAGGCTAAGCGCTTGATCTCCAACGTGCCCAATATTGTCAACTTGCGCAGCGACCATGAGGCCACGCGCCCGGAACTGGCTTTTAAAGTCGACCGTCGCGTCGCGATGCTTCTCGGAGTCAACACTGCCATCGTGGGTAACTTTTTAAAAATGGCGATCTTCGGGACCAAGGTCGGGACCTATCGTCAGTATAACGACGAATACGACATAACCGTACGCCTGCCGCTGGCCGAGCGGGTCAATATCGATGACATGTACCGGCTGCAGATTCCCAACGCCGCCGGCGAAGCGATCCTGCTCAGTTCGCTGGGAAAATTCGAATACCAGGGCGGATTCGGCACAATCAATCGAGTCGATCAGAAACGCGTTGTCACACTTACCGCCAATGCCGAAGGGCGCCTCGGCACCGAGGTGCTGGCCGATGTTCAGAGTCGGTTGCATCCCCTAGGGGATGCACGCTTGGCTGAGCGTGACGTACTTGATTGGGAGAAATTGCGTCGCTTGCTTTTAGAAGCCAAGGGTGAATCTACGTATAGTCCAGCCCAACGTATCTGGGAAATGCTCTCGAAAAAGAAAAGCCTGCTAAGCTTTTTATCAAAAGCACCTCAGGATAAACTTGCGGCGGTGCTCTCGGCGAATATATCAGATAAAGAACAAAGGGAACAAGTCCTTGCGTTACTCAACGATGCGCTCAGTAAACCAGGTTTTTATCACGCAGAGGCGTTTCCGAACCCGACTCTATCTCAAAAGGCTGAGCAGTTACTGGAGAAAGATCCAGAAACACTGAACAAAAAGGAACTCCAGCTTATTAATCGAGAATTGCTCGTCTCGGCATGGCCAAATCTCATTGCTCCCAATGTACGACTGGAACTGCCGCCAGGCTACGAGATAAAGTACGCCGGCGAAAAAGAAGAACAG
>DQCG01000584.1:1216-2406 GCA_003533825.1 Phycisphaerales bacterium | reverse complement strand
TCCTTATTGGTGCCGCTTATTATCATGACCACGGTTGTGCTTTCGCTTATCGGCGCTCTGATGGGTTTGCTGATCTGCGATTTGCCCTTCGGCATCATCATGACGGGGATCGGCGTTATCAGCCTTGCCGGTGTAGTGGTGAACAACGCAATAGTATTGCTCGCCTACACGCGTCAGCTTCAGGCCCAGGGTATGGACCTGCTCGAAGCGGCCGCCGAGGCCGGTGTCACCCGCCTGCGGCCAGTGATGCTCACGGCGATGACTACAATCACCGGCCTGATTCCCATGGCCGTCGGCATATCCTTCAACGTCCATACGTTTACGTGGGCGACCCGGAGTGAATCCACGCAGTGGTGGCGCAACATGGCGGTAGTCGTTATCTTCGGATTGGCCTTCGCCACTTTGCTGACGCTGGTAGTCGTCCCATCGCTCTACGTTATGCTAAGCCGTCTCCGGCTCAGACTGGGATTCCATAGAGTTGACGCCGAACATCCAAGGGGAAATCCAGATACAGTCGCCCCCCTATAGCAAAGGTTTTACACGAATCGTCTGCACGAGATAAGAACTTGCCTTGAAGCCCAGATTCTATATGATATCTGGATGATGGCAGGAATTATGTAATTTCAATGGCAGGGGCAGAAATGAAGCTGGATTTTTCATATTATATGCCGACCAGAATTATTTTCGGCTGCGGCAAGCTAAAAGAGCTTGAGACTACGCCGTACCTTCCTGGCAGGAAAGCCCTGGTTGTAATCGGGTCCTCCGGGGCGATGAAGAAACACGGCTATCTCGACAGAGTGACTAAATACCTCAAAAACAACGGTGTCGAAACGGTCGTATATGACAAAATTCAGCCCAATCCTGTCTCTGAGCACGTCGAAGAAGGGGCATCCTTCGCTAAGGAAAACGGCTGCGATTTCGTCGTAGGCCTCGGCGGAGGCAGCTCGATCGACTCGGCAAAAAGCATTGCGGTGATGGCCGTTAATCCGGGCCGGTATTGGGACTACATTGCCAGGGGAAGCGGCGGCGGAAAAACACCCGCTCACGGGGCACTGCCTATTGTAGCGGTCACGACGACCGCCGGAACGGGTACCGAAGCGGACCCATGGACGGTCATCACCAGGAGCGAAACAAATGAGAAGGTCGGCTGGGGCGCCGATTGCACCTTTCCGTGCCTGTCAATCGTCGAC
>DQCG01000584.1:0-1186 GCA_003533825.1 Phycisphaerales bacterium | reverse complement strand
TTTCACTCGGTCGAAACGTACCTTGCAACGGTCAACCAGCCGACGAGCGACCTGCTGGCATTGGAGGCGGTTGGTCTGATTACAAAATACCTGCCGGTCGCCGTCAAAGACGGTACTAATATGGAAGCAAGAACCAGACTCGCCTGGGCCAATACCGAGGCCGGGATGTGCGAGACACTGTCTCGCTGCATATCTCAGCACTCGATGGAACATGCCGTCAGCGCATACTATCCCGAAGTGGCTCACGGCGCAGGTCTGACGATGCTTTCGGTTTCTTACTTTACTTATTTGGCCGAAAGAAATCCGACACGCTTTGGCGATCTGGCGCGGGCTATGGGTGAAGATATCGACGGCTTGTCCGAAAAGGAAAGTGCTATGGCATTTATCGCCGGATTGA
Organism: Phycisphaerales bacterium; assembly: GCA_003533825.1. Taxonomy (GTDB): domain Bacteria; phylum Planctomycetota; class Phycisphaerae; order Sedimentisphaerales; family Anaerobacaceae; genus JAFGPJ01. The sequence continues at coordinate 789 of DQCG01000584.1, read as the reverse complement.
AGAAGCTCATTAGGAACGCCGGTCTCGAAGCCGAGAAGCTCGCCGACTTTGGCATTCAGCGAGACGACCTGAAGACTTTCGCCGAGAATTCTTTCTTCGCGATGGGCAGTCTCTTCGACATCACGCCGGTAAAACTGACGCCGGATGATGTACTTGCCATATATGAAAATGCGTACGCGTAAGTTGTAAGTGAACTTTTGCAAAACTCTTGTTGTAAACAATGTCAGACGTAACCGCGTTTTAGGAGGTGACGATGTTCAAGGACCGGATGATTGTGTGGTTTCTGGAATATGTCTTCGGCGGTGCACTGGTAATCATCCCCATGACAAGCCTGGCCGTTCGCCGATTCGCCTGGACGGATGCGTACCTTTGGACTGCAAAGTTGTTCGCAGCCTGTCTCGGGGTCATCTTGATCTCGTGCGCCAGCTCGATGAGACAACGATTGCTGCTTGCAAAGCGCATCGACAAGCTTATCGAACAAATGCAGGCGAATGCCTCATTCTCACAAATATCGGCAGAAGCCAAAGGCTAAGCCGGCCGGAACCGATAAGCGATGCTTCTTAGTACCCGATGGCGCAGCCGTCCTTGCGAGGATCGGACGCTCCGAAGTATCGCCGGGGATTAGATTTTCTCCATATCCCCTGGTAGCCGCCGAACGCTCCCGCTCCGGGTCTGATTTTGTGTCCCATGTAGGAAAGTCTGAGCTTTGTATCTTCCGGGATGTGCCGCTCGAAACTTACTGAGCCGGCACCGACCATTTTTCGCCCGGTCGGCGTTGAGCTTTCGGAA
>DQCG01000195.1:3926-9587 GCA_003533825.1 Phycisphaerales bacterium | reverse complement strand
GAACAAGTATGAATTCCCGGGCGATGATATCCCTATTATCAGGGGATCGGCCCTGGCGGCAATGGAATCCGAAGGCAAAGATGATGAAGCCTGCAAGTGCGTTGATGAGCTGATGGCGGCGGTCGATGAGTATTTCCCGCTTCCTGAGCGTGATGTTGACAAGCCGTTTCTCATGCCGGTCGAGGATGTTTTCAGCATCAAAGGCCGGGGCACGGTCGGCACAGGCAGGGTTGAGCGAGGTGTTGTCCATACCGGCGAGGAGATTGAAATCGTCGGGCTTGCAAAAGAAACACGCAAGACCGTTGTTACCGGGGTGGAGATGTTTAATAAGACGCTCAATGAAGGCCAGGCCGGCGATAACATCGGTGTGCTTTTGAGGGGTGTTGAAAAGAAGGATTTGGAACGGGGACAGGTTGTCGCGGCACCCGGCAGTATTACGCCACATACCAGGTTTCATTCTGAAGTTTATGTTCTAACCAAGGAGGAAGGTGGTCGCCATACACCGTTCTTCGCAGGATACAAACCGCAATTTTACTTCAGAACAACCGATATAACCGGTTCGGTTCATGCGTTAATGAGCAGGGATGGCAAGAGTGCAGAGATGTGTATGCCGGGTGATAACATCGCAATGGACGTGGAGATTATTAACCCAATCGCTATGGAAGAAGGTCTTCGCTTTGCGATTCGTGAGGGCGGCCGGACAGTCGGGGCTGGTGTGGTAACGAAGATCATTACCTAAAATCTATCTGAATAACTAACTGGAATCTGTAGGCGTCAAAAAAAGGTGCTAAAACCAGCCAAACGTATCCAGGCGAGTATCTGAATGGTAATCAGATAATTCGTAAGTAATTAGCCCTGCTTGGTTGGGACGAATCTTATGGCTAAAAAGAAAAGCAAAAGGGAGTATGTCTGGCTTGAATGTAGTCAGTGCAGTAATAGAAACTATCGCACAAGTGTTAGTGTGGCAGAAGGTACGCCGAAAATAAAACTCAAAAAATTCTGCAAAAATGAACGTAAGCATACTGTTCACAAGATACGACGCAAGTAATCAAATACTGAAGAGTACAGATTTTGGCGTTTAAGCAATTGCAGATAATCCACAAAAAAAACAAAAGGTCAATTGAATAGGCCAGTAGCTCAATTGGCAGAGCGTCGGTCTCCAAAACCGAAGGTTGGGGGTTCGATTCCCTCCTGGCCTGTTTTGAAGAATGAGGCGAGATGAGAAACTGGTAAATTCGCTTCTATTGGTGGATATGAGGTCAATATGGTTTTTGATATTTATAAGCGTGGTCAGGGCAAATATACGAGGCTCAGCAGTGCTTTTGGCATAGCGATAATTGCGGGATTGGGTTGCTTGCAGCTTTACAAGAAATTGCAGGCCGGCGACCTGGGTTTGTGGGTCGAGACTATGGTACCTGCCGGCTTGTTTGTTATCCTGGCCTTTTTGGTTTTCTGGCTGGTTAATAAACCGTCAATTGCTGATTTTTTCATCGCCGCTGAAGGCGAAATGAAAAAGGTTAGCTGGTCAAGCAGGCAGGAAATAGCCGTATCGACATTTATCGTTATTGTAGTTGTGATTATTATGGCAATACTTCTTGGAACGACGGATATTGGCTTTAGAACATTATTTGCATGGCTTCTGAGCTGATTTCATATCTCGAAAGAGATGTAATATAAGGTGTTAATATGCAGTGGTACGTTTTGCGAGTTGCGTCAAATAAGGAAGTGCAAGTCAAAGAAGCGCTTACCATGAAGGTAAAAAAGGATGCTTTGACTGATATAATTGGAAGGATAGAGGTTCCTATTGACAGGATTAAACGTATCCGTGGCAGTAAACAGATGATCCAGACAAAACCCAAGTATCGCGGCTATGTTTTTATGGAGATGGAGTCGACGGAGGATGGCAGGGTGCCGGAAAAAGCATGGTTCATGATCAAGGGCACAACCGGCGTTGGAGATTTTATTGGTACGGAAGGATTTCCAACCGCGATGCGAGATACGGAGGTGGCAAAGATGCTTGATGAGGCCGAAAAGCCCGAGGCGGCACCAAGCATCAGAGTCGAGTTTAAGAAGGGTGATATGATTAAAATTAGAGAAGGGGCGTTTGAAAACTTTGAAGGCGTTGTCGATTCGATTGATCCCGAGCGAGGGATTGTTAAGGTAATTGTTTCGATTTTCGGTCGAAGCACGCCGCTTGACATAGAGTATTGGCAGATAGAAAAAGCGTAATTCACAACCCAGTCCCCGGAAAATAGAGCAAGAGACACCAGATTATGGCGAAAGAAGTATTAGTAAAAATCAAATTGCAGGCCAAAGGCGGGCAGGCGACGCCGGCTCCCCCGGTAGGCCCTGCGTTGGGTCAACACGGCGTAAATATAGGTCAGTTTGTTTCGCAGTTCAACGAGCGAACGAAAAACCTGAACGGAACCCTCGTCCCGGTTGTAATAACTGTTTTTGCGGACAAAAGTTTTGCTTTTGAAGTCAAAAGCCCTCCGGCTGCCGTATTGCTGAAACAGGCGGCTGAAATCGCAAAGGGCAGCGGCGTCCCGAACAAAGAAAAGGTCGGAAAAATCAGTGCCGAGCAACTGCACAAAATTGCAGAGACAAAGTTCAAGGATTTGAACGCATACGATATAGAACAGGCAGAAAAGATTATCAGAGGTACTGCCCAAAGTATGGGCGTGGAGATAATTGATTAGTACGGAACTTGTACATTATACGAGATATGAGCTATGCGAGTTAGAAGCAAAAGATATAAAAAAGAATCACAGCAACTAAGCAAAGAGGCTCTTGGCTTAAGCGAGGCTGTCGAAAAAGTTAAATCATTTAAGTCTGCGAAATTTGACCAGAGCATAGAATGCGTGGTGCAATTAGGCATCGATCCGAAGCAGGCCGACCAGTTGATTCGGGGCTCGATATCCTTGCCCAACGGGATAGGTAAGCAGAAAAAGGTCATCGCATTCTGTGAAGATACGGATGTCGAGGCGGCCCGAAACGCCGGTGCTATTGAAGCTGGTTGCGATGAGCTTATTAAAAAAGTCTCGGATGGCTGGTTAGACTTCGACGTAGCTATCGCCTCGCCAAAGGTCATGGGCAAAGTGGGCAAACTCGGCCGTGTGCTCGGACCACAGGGAAAGATGCCTTCGCCCAAAAACGGCACTGTAACAATGGAAGTTGTAACCGCGGTAGCCGAATTTGCTGCGGGCAAGGTCGAGTTTAGAAATGATCCCGGGGGTAATGTACATGTGGTAATTGGAAAACAAAGCTTCGAAACTCAAAAACTGGAAGAAAATTTCGAGGCGTTTGTCTCACATATAAAGAAGATTAAGCCGGCCGCGGCAAAAGGTACATACATCAAAAAAATGTGTATATCTGCGACAATGAGCCCCGGTATAACAGTTAACTACTGATTATTGGATTATAGATAACACTGCACAAAATGCGGGATACGAAAAATGAGCAAATACGTAAAAGATTTACTGCTGTCAGAGTTGGAAAAGAAAATTGTCGATGAAAACATCAAGGATTTTTTGATTGTCAGCACTAAAGGCGTCGGGGGAGTTGACAATAATTTAATGCGCGGTGAGCTCAAAGAAAAAGGCATTGGATTATCAGTGGTTCAGAACTCTATGTTCAAAAGAGCGCTGCGCAATCAGCAGATGGAGCAGGCGGAGGCGCTTTTTAGTGGTCCCTGTGCTATTGTCTATGGCGGTGACAGTATCGTTGACGTTGCGAAAGAGATGGTCGGATGGGTCAAAAGGGTTCCGACGATACAGGTTAAGGGGGCCTTTCTCGACGGTTCGACTTTAGATGCCAAGGCGGCAGAGGGACTTTCAGAGATGCCAACGCGAGCGGAATTGCTGGGCGAGGTTGTTAACTTGTCACAGTCAGTTGCGTGCAGATTGGTTGCAATTATTGGTGCACCTGCGGGAGTAATTGCAGGTTGCATAGAGAAGATCGCAGAATCAAGCGAGAAACAAGCGGCTTAAGACGAAATACGAAACTGCCTGTGTGGCTGTCCCTGTTTTTATTTAGAAGGGGGTTAAACGGAACGGCGTAGTTTCGGCTACCACCGGGCATTAGAGATATAGGAGTTCATAGAAATGGCAGAAGAGCAAGCGAAGGAAAATACAGAAGCCAAAGAAGCGAAAGATACAAAAGCAGCCAAGGAAACAAAGGAGGAAAAAGAGCCCAAGGAGGCAAAGAAAGTGCAAAAAGATGAGCCGACAAAAAAATGGAACAGCGACATTAAGAAGCTGGGCGATAAAATAGTCGGTTTGACATTGATGCAGGCCAAAGAGTTGGGTGACTATCTCAAGGAAGAATATGGTATCGAGCCGGCTGCCGGCGCCGCCGTTATGATGGCGGGACCTGCTGCGCAGGGCCAGGCCGAGGAAAAAGAGGAGAAAACCAGTTTTGACGTAATCCTCAAAGAATTCGGCGATAAGAAGATTCAGGTTATCAAGGAAGTAAGGGCTTTGACGGGATTGGGATTGAAGGAAGCAAAAACCCTGGTAGATAACGTTCCCAAGCCGGTCAAAGAGGGTCTGAGTAAGGAAGATGCCGAAGCCGCCCGAGAGAAGCTCGAAGCAGTGGGAGCAGTAGTCGAATTAGCGTAAGTAGGAGCAGAGCGATGCATCTGTCCTTGTGGGATGCTGAAAAATGGGAAAGCCGGATAGGGTTACTCCTTCGGGGCAGTAGAGGCATTTAATGCTGGAGATTAGTAATGCGTAAGATTATTGCAGGCCAGGTTACTCGTAATTTTGGCAAAATACGCGATGCCGTTGAGATTTCGGACTTAGTGGCGATACAGAGAAACAGTTACGAGCACTTTTTGCAAAAAGACGTAGCACCGACGAAAAGAAAGTGCATCGGACTCGAAGTTCTTTTCCAGGAGACGTTTCCTATCGAAAGCTATGACAAGAAGATGCTCTTGGAATACCTCTACTACGAACTGGAAAAGCCGCATTATACGCCTATTCAGTGCCGACAGTTACGGTTGACCTACGGCTACCCGCTGAAAATCTGGTGCAGACTGCGGTCCAAAGAGGGCGAAGATTTAGCAGAGCAGGCAATGTACCTCGGTGAAATGCCGGTCATGATAGGCGGCGGGGAGTTTGTCGTCAATGGGGCGGTGCGCGTCATAGTAAGCCAGTTGCACCGAAGTCCGGGCGTTGATTTTCTTATCGAGAGCAAAGAAGGCGACAGGGTGCTGCACGGCGGTAGAGTCATACCGGAAAGAGGCAGTTGGATAGAGATAGGTGTTTCAAACAAAGACACTTTGGTTGTCAGGATCGACCAGTCCAGCAAGATACCGGCAACCATTTTCCTGCGGGCAATGGATCCTGCCTATAGTACTACGGAACAAATCCTGCGCTTATTTTATCCGACAAAATCGGTGCCGATTAGCAAACTGCTGCCGACAATGTGGACCGTCGAACCGATCGTGGACAAGGAATCCGGTGAAATCATTGTCAAAGCCGGCGCGCAAATCAGCGATAAAGTCTCTTTAATACAAGCCGCGTTTGCAACGCCCAAAGCGAAAGGTGCCAAGAAGCAGACGAAGGCCAAAAAATCGAAGTCAACAGTTACTGTAGAAGTTATCGAGGATGCTCGAGATACTCTCATCTTAAACACCCTTGCCGAAGATGATTGCCAAAG
>DQCG01000195.1:0-3843 GCA_003533825.1 Phycisphaerales bacterium | reverse complement strand
GTTGGCAGATTCAGGATAAATCGAAAGTTCAACCAGAACATCAACGAAAACGAGATGACACTTCGGCCCGAAGACTTCCTCAACACGATGAAGTACATAACGGGCCTGCGCAACAATGAAGGCCATGTTGATGATATCGACCATCTGGGTAACAGAAGGCTGCGTACTATCGATGAGCTCGCCGCCGATGAAATAAGAAAAGGATTGCTTAAGCTGCGCAGGACCGTCCAGGAACGGATGAGTATGAAAAGGGATGCTGAACAGACCCTGCGTATCGCGGATTTGGTGAATTCCAAGAGCGTATCGAGCAGTATCAACTATTTCTTCGGTCGTGGCGAGTTGAGCCAGGTTGTTGATCAAACCAATGCCTTGAGCCAGTTGACTCACGAGAGGCGTCTATCTGCTCTTGGGCCGGGCGGCCTGAACAGAAGGCGAGCCGGCTTTGAAGTTCGTGACGTTCATATCAGCCATTACGGCAGAATCTGCCCGATTGAAACCCCGGAAGGTACGAATATCGGCTTGATTGCCTCGCTGGCAATATTCGCCACGATGGACGAATATGGATTTCTTCTTACACCTTATAGCAAAGTCAAAAACGGCAAGGTCACCGATGAAGTGGAGTACCTGCGTGCTGATGAGGAAATGAAAGCAGTATTTGCACCACCGAGCGCTGTCGACCGCCGGACCAACAAGATCGCCAAAGGCTTCGTCCTTGCAAGAAAAAGCGGTGAATTAGCCAATGCCTCCAGTGACGAAGTCGACTACGTCGATATTTCACCCAAACAAATTGTTGGTATTTCAGCTTCACTTATCCCGTTTCTGGAGCACGATGATGCAAACAGGGCCTTAATGGGTTCGAACATGCAGCGACAGGCGGTTCCGCTGCTAAGGACCGAACCTCCTTTGGTTGGCACGGGTATGGAATCAGTTGTTGGCCAGAACTCGAGCATGGTCGTCCGTGCCAAAAGCAGCGGCGCTGTTACCGCTGTCGACGCAACCCATATAATCATTAACCATACGGATGAATACAATCTCGCCAAATATGTTGGTTTGAATGAAAGAACGTGTCTTAATCAGCAGCCGATAATCCAGCTTAATGAGAAGGTTAAGACCGGCCAGATCATAGCGGACGGCGGGGGCACCTCCGATGGCGTACTGGCACTCGGTAAAAATGTTCTTGTGGGATTTGTATCTTTTGACGGCTTTAACTTTGAGGACGCGATTATCGTCAGTGAAAAGCTCTGCAAGGACGACAGCTTTACGAGCATCCATATCGACGAATTTACAGCCGAAGTCAGGGAGACACGCCTCGGCAAGGAAGAATTTACCTGCGATATTCCCAATGTCAGTGAAAAAGCACTGCGGAATCTTGATGAACACGGAGTGGTTTGTGAAGGAACAAGGGTCTCTTCCGGCGATATTCTGGTAGGCAAGGTGGTTCCGAAGAGCAAAACGGAGCTGACGCCTGAGGAAAAACTGCTGCACGCCATATTCGGTAGAGCCGGCGAAGATGTCAAAAATGACTCGCTCGAACTGCCCACCGGATATGAAGGAGTAGTAATAAAAACGGAGCGATTCAACAGGCGGGGCGCCGGGACGGAAGAACAGAAGAAAGCACTGGCAGTCCAGATAAAAGAATTTGAAAAGCAAATGAAGGCCAAAGAATGTGCGATATTCAGGCAAATGATCGAAGCCGTCCACAAGAGGTTCGAAGTCAATATCGTCGATCCATCCACACGACAGAAAGTCGGCGCCAGCACTGATGACGAGGTTATTTATGAACAGGTAGAAAACTTTAATATCAAGTGGGTCAAGCCTGCCTCACTCCGGGACAATGTGCAAAAAATCGTGGATAGATACTGGGCCAAGATTTCCGAACTTCAGGAAGAGAAGGCCCACAGGATTGAAACTCTCAAGCACGGCGATGAGTTGCCAAGCGGAGTTTTGCAAATGGTAAAAATCTACGTCGCTATCAAAAGATCATTGTCGATCGGCGACAAAATGGCCGGACGCCACGGCAACAAAGGCGTTATCGCCAAGATTATGCCTGAGGAGGATATGCCGTTTCTCGAAGACGGCACACCTCTTGAAATACTATTGAATCCTCTTGGTGTCCCGAGCCGAATGAATGTTGGCCAGATTCTTGAAACGCATCTCGGCTGGGTGGCGAAGGTGTTGGGCTTTAATGCTATTACGCCGGTCTTCGATGGTGCTAATGAAGAGGACATCCAAAATTTAACGTCCGAAGCGAACGAGCTTATGAGCAAACGTAAGATCGACCTCGAAAACGAAAAACAGGTGCCGCCGCCAGGCGAGTTATTTGTGAATATCCCGAACTCCCTGAAGATTCAACTGTATGATGGCAGGACAGGCGAGCCGTTCGATCAAAGCGCAACCATCGGATACATCTATATGATGAAGCTGCATCACCTTGTCGATGACAAGATTCACGCACGAGCAACCGGGCCGTATAGCCTGATTACGCAGCAGCCGTTAGGCGGTAAGGCCAGAACCGGCGGGCAAAGATTCGGGGAAATGGAAGTATGGGCACTTGAAGGGTACGGGGCTGCTTATACACTGCAGGAGATGCTCACAGTAAAAAGTGATGATGTAGAGGGACGAACGAAAATTTATGAATCAATGGTCAAAGGACAAAACACTCTTGAAGCTGGTACACCCTTATCCTTCGACGTACTTTGCAATGAGTTAAGAGGATTGGGATTAAACATTCAGCTTGAGAAGAAACGGCTTGGAAGCGCCGCTCTGTAAAATGATCCTTGATTACGGTATTACCACATATCGATTGTAAGGGGCCTTAAATGTTAGGAAGTATTTACGATCGCATTAATGATTACGGTTCAGTCAAGATCTCGTTGGCTGGTCCTAATGATATTCGTAGCTGGTCTTTCGGCGAAGTGCGAAAGCCTGAGACTATTAATTACCGAACTTATCGGCCGGAAAAAGACGGCCTGTTCTGTGAGCGAATATTCGGACCCGAACGAGACTGGGAATGCGCGTGCGGAAAATACAAAGGAACAAAGTTCAAAGGGATAATATGCGACCGATGTGGTGTTAAAGTTACTCATAGTCGGGTACGAAGAAAGCGAATGGGGCATATTAATCTCGCCGCACCGGTTGTGCACATATGGTTTTTCAAAGCCATACCTAATCGGCTGGGTAATCTTTTGGCTATGAAAAGCGCCGACCTCGAAAAAATTATATATTTTCAGGAATATGTCGTTATTGATCCCGGACAAACGCCGTTGAAAACAGGGCAGCTATTCACCGAAGAAGATTTCAAGGATGCTACGAACAAATATGGAAAGGCATTTAAGGCGGCGATGGGAGCCGAAGCCATCAGGGCACTGCTTGAAAACCTCGACCTCGAGAATGTCAGTCACCAACTTATGCAGGCGATTATAAAGACAAACAGCAAGCAGAAGATTAAAGATCTGACAAAACGGCTCAAGATTATTAACCAAGTCAAAAACAGCAGCAATAAAGCTCAGTGGATGGTAATGGAGGTCATACCTGTTATTCCACCGGATCTAAGACCTCTGGTTTTGCTTGAAAGGGACAATTTTGCTACCAGTGATCTGAATGATCTCTACCGGAGAATTATCAATCGAAACAACCGCTTAAAGAAACTCATGGACCTTAATGCCCCCGAAGTAATTATACGCAATGAGAAACGAATGCTTCAACAGGCGGTGGATTCACTGATGGACAACGGTCGCTGCCGCAGGTCTGTTCTGGGAAGCAATAACCGGCCACTTAAGTCGTTGACGGATATGATTAAGGGCAAGCAGGGCCGATTTCGAGAGAACCTGCTTGGCAAGCGCG
>DQCG01000265.1:16833-18221 GCA_003533825.1 Phycisphaerales bacterium | reverse complement strand
GAAGTGTGGTATCTGTCCAGAACATAATTGCTCAACAGCATGGCAGCCAGTCCGGCGACTAATGACAACCACATTATCGTGTCTTTTGCCAACTGCGGCATCGAGACTGTGAATTGGACGATGAGCAGACCGGCGATAACCAATGTTGCCAGGAAAGCAATCGAGCCTTCAAATCCGCCCTTAACGATTAGATTGCCCTCAGGCCGTTGTGGTTCTTCAACGTCTGTACGGCCTCTTAAAAGACTGAAAATCACTGCGAAGATCGGCACGCAGGCCAAAATGCTCAAACCGACACAGTTCGTTAATATCCAGTCACCCTCCGGTGTTCTAAGAAATCCATCGCCGGTAATGTCATCGAAAAGCTGCCAGAAGAAAAGCGTGCCGAGGACTACCGGTATGACCAGGCGTATAAGATAGTTCCACCATTTGCCCAATTTCCAGTCGCTTCGGCTGTTCGCGTGCTGCCTGAGTATGTCGATACGCCACAGCCAACCCAGAACGACACACTCCAGCAGCCCCATGAAAGCGATACCCCAGGTGCCGTTGACAAATCCGTCGAGCGTGCCGAGCCAGTTGATTCCGCCCTGAGTCACGAAAATCAGCCCTGATAGAATTCCCACCACACTCATAACCGGCAGAACGATGCACCTGCGCCAGCCGGTCTTGTCGACGATACTGGCCAGAATTGATTCGGTCATCGAAAAGGCCGAGTCAACGCCCAACGTTACAAGTGCGAAGAAGAAAACGAAGCTGAACCAGGCCGAATGAGGCAGTTGCGCCAGTGCGTAAGGGAACGCTATGAAGGCAAGTGACGGCCCTGTTTCGGCAACGTTTTCCACGGCAACCGGATTACCCGCCTGCTGAGTTATAAAAGCCATTCCTCCCAGTGTGGCAAACACTGCCAGCCCGGCGACAAAACTCGTTGCAAAATCGGCAATACTGATAATACCCGCGTTATTGTTAAGGTCGCTTTTCCTGTGGAGGAAGCTCGCGTAGGTAATCATTACACCGTAAGCGAGGCTCAGCGAAAAGAATACCTGCCCGAACGCGTAACGCCATGTCACGGGCTTGGTAAGCTCGGACCACACGGGATCGAGATAATAGGTCAGTCCCTGCATGCTGCCTTCGAGAGTCAGCCCGCGTACCGTCAGGATCAGCAGCATCAGCCACGGCAGGGGGACCGTAAGCCAGACGATCTTCCCGACGAGACGCACACCCTTGAATATGCAGAAGTACATCGCGGCCCAGGTAATGAACAGCGGCAGGACAATATTCCACCGGATTGCGCCAAGATTGGGTCCCTCTATCTTGCCGAGATATGTCTCGTTAAAAAACCTGCTGGCGTTCTCGACACCTTCAATTCCCTCGCCGGCCCAGGGCAATTCGCC
>DQCG01000265.1:0-16745 GCA_003533825.1 Phycisphaerales bacterium | reverse complement strand
ATGATTCCCCACCAGCCGGCAATCTCGAAACGCTTGTGGCCGCGTTTGAATGCATCGGGTGCCGCTCGCTGCGTGTAATGGCCGATGCTGAATTCGAGAATCATTATGGGAATGCCGACCAGGAACAAAGCGACGATATACGGAATCAGGAACGCACCGCCACCGTAGCTGTACAGTTTGTATGGGAATCCCCAAAGATTGCCCAGACCGACGGCCGAGCCAATTGCCGCCAGAATAAATCCACCACGTGTCCCCCAGCTTTCTCTTCGCTCTTCCAGAAGCTCAGTCATTATTTTTTTTCTTCCCTTTCCCCTTTTTTATGCTGAGGCCCTTGCGCCCTTTGTTTTTCTCGCTATTTGTTTCTTCCGTCTCATTGCTCTTATCTTTTATTCCGAGCAGTTCCAGCGTGTCCCGTTCTATGATATTTCGAATATTACCTCGTGGAACTGTCGGCAGATTCGTATCGGCCAGAAGCATATTGAAGCCGAGCAGTGTTTCTATGCACTGGCCGGCGCTGGCTGATGGGAATCCGCTCCCGAACAGTAGTTTATCCATAACTCCGTGCTCGTATGCCGCCACTACCATATTGTAAGTTTGCCAGACCCTGCCCGGGTATATTGTTAGATCCGCAAATACGTTTTTATGCCTGGCTACTATCGACAAAGTTTGCTCGACAAACGGCATGCCCATATTTCCGATGATTATTTTCAAATTGGCAAATTCTCTGGCAACTTCATCCAGCAGGAACGGCTGGGCATACTCCAGAACGGCATCCGTTCTCGTAGGTTCTATTGCGTTGTGAAAGAAAACGGGAAGGCCAAGCTCCTGCGCCGATTCATAAAACCTCATCGCCCGGCTGTGAGTAGGATGGATACCGCAGGCCGAGCAATACAGAACCGTTCCCTTAAGCCCCAATTTGTCCGGGATGGATTTCAAATGATTGGTACTGATTTTATCTTTGCCGGGCTCCACGGCTGCAAAGCCGGTCATTTTCTCTTTATGTTTGTCTACATATTGGGCCAATTTCTTATTAACTTCTTCGCTCGGCCCATCCGAGGTCGCTAATACGATGCACACATCGACTGTTTCCGCCGCCGCAAGATGCTCAGATGTTTCAGGATTCTCAGACGTCAGTTTTATATGTGTATGACAATCAACTATCATAATCAGATACCTTTAATTGGCATTACTTCTTATGCCTGTACATGCAGGAAACTATCTTTTCATTTTTGTTTTTAAGCTTCTCTCAATCCGAGTTTATCTGAAAGCGTGAATAATCAATAATCAATTACCTCGCCCTCGTCAAGCACAAATATTTCCCTATTACATAACATGGTGATATCGGCACAACGCCCCGATATTCCGCTATCCCGTTTGTGGCCGGCGTGATAATTTAGGTTGTTTTGTCTGTTTCGTCGCATATTGTGGTTCTAAATGCTCGTAGGTCTGATAATAAATTATCAAAAACTTTTCTTGACTTCGTGACTCGGCAATTATAATATTTCGCCGGTGACAAGTGTGTCGAAAAAGGCGTAAATATTTTGAAAGGATTCGCGTCATAACAACTGGATATTCTTGATTTTTTAACTTTATTTTGAAATTTTTTATATGGTTATGCGTCTTATATGGTAGAATTACTCGGCCGAATTAGCAGGCCTTTGCCGGTGGATTAGCAGGATTGTTCACTGGTTTTAAGCTCTTGAATCTTGAGTTTTGAAATATGGATTGTCCAGCTTGTAAAAATGCGATGATCACGCTTGAACTCGAGGGTGTAGAGATAGATTATTGCACCGACTGCGGCGGCATCTGGCTGGATGCCGGCGAGCTTGAACTTCTGCTCAACGAGCCTGACAAAGCTAAACACATGCTTGATTCTTTTAAAATCGATACGGTTAGCACCGAAAAAATTAGGAAATGCCCTATTTGCGACAAAAAAATGCAAAAAATTGTCGTTGGCTCTTCCAAGCCCACCTTGCTCATAGATAAATGCCGCAGAGGCGATGGTTTGTGGTTTGATAAAGGAGAGCTGCAGGATATCTTCGACAGGGCAGAGTTGGACAAAGACAATAAAATTCAAAAGTTGTTAGCTGATATATTTGGCCACAAGAAAGTTTGACGAAAGGAGTAAAATTATGATGACCACAGTATCACCCGTCGTTGCCATCAGTACACTGACCTTAGTATCAATAATTGTTGCTGTCGTCGCTATTGTAGGAGTGCTAATCCTGAAAAAACGCTCGTCGTAGCGCGGGGGCAAAAAAGACCTTCGATAAAGGAGAAAACCTATGGGAACACCGATCATTATTGCGCTCATAATCCTGGTTGGTATTCCGCTTTTGCTGATTATTTTTGTAATTGGCGTCTACAATGCTCTGGTTCGCCTCCGCAATCAGGTTGATAATGCCTGGTCGCAGATCGACGTCCAGTTGAAGCGCCGGCACGATCTGATTCCCAATCTTGTCGAGACTGCCAAGGGCTATATGAAGCATGAGCGCGGGACTTTTGAGGCTATTACAAAGGCACGAAGCCAGGCAATGGGAGCGAATACCGTCAGTGAAGCTTCGAAAGCGGAAGGCGCACTCGGCGAAGCGCTCAGCAAATTTATGCTGGTCGTCGAGAACTACCCCGACCTGAAGGCCAATCAGAATTTCCTTGCGGTTCAGGAAGAGCTGACCGGCACCGAGAACAAAATCTCTTTCTCCAGGCAGAGCTACAACGACCAGGTCTTGTTCTTCAATAACAAGATTCAGATGTTCCCGTCGAACATCATTGCGGGGATGTTTGGTTTTGGCAAACGCGACTTCTTCGAGATTGAAGTTGCTGCCGAGCGGGAAGTTCCGAAGGTGAGCTTTACTTAGAACTTCGAATGTGACGCAAAATGCAGTGATCGTTCGGTTTGCTTCTAACTGATTTGCCCGGTTTTGTCCGAATTGTCTGTCCGGATGAAACCGAAATTGGGCACATGGAATCAGGAAATCTGATAAGGCGGTCATAAAAACCAGTCTATCGGTATGTTCTGGCGCGAGTGGAATCGGATTGCTTATATGACAGATTCGATTCCACTTGCGATGTTATCCTAAAAACCGTTTTGTTGTTATTATGGGCCGGATTACGGGCAGTTTACAATGTGGGAGCTGATTAGAGCCAATAAAAGGAGTTCCATCGTTCTGATGGTGGTTATGGCGGCGGTGCTGCTGCTGCTGGGCTTTATAATTGGCATGGCTTTCTTCGGCCAGGAAGGTGGTTTGTTCGGCCTGATGATTGCTACGGCAATCTGGCTGATTCTGACATTGATAAGCTTGTCGAACGGCGATCAAATACTGCTGGCGGCGAGCCGCGCCAAACCGGTTACCCACGAAGTTCATCCACAATTGTTCAATGTCGTCGAAGAGATGAAAATCGCGGCGGGCCTGCCCGCGATGCCCAAAATATACATAATCAATGATCCGGCACCCAATGCTTTTGCCACCGGTCGAAATCCGAAAAACGCATCTGTCGCCGTGACGGCGGGGCTTCTGGGGCGGCTCAACAGAGACGAGCTTCAGGGCGTTATTGCCCACGAGATAAGCCATATTCTCCACCGTGACATCCTCTTCGTGACGCTCGCCGGCATAATGCTCGGCTCGATCGTCCTGCTATCCCAGGTATTTCTGCGGGGGATGTTTTACAGTTCGATGGGATCTCGCCGAAGATACTCGAGCGGCGGCAAAGGCGGCGGCCAGGCCCAGATTGTTATGCTCATAATCGCAATTATTGCTGCGATTGTGGCACCGATTATGGCATACCTCTTATATTTTGCACTTTCACGTCGGCGTGAGTACCTTGCAGACGCCGGTGCTGCCAGATTAACACGATACCCGGAAGGCCTCGCCAGCGCCTTGGAGAAAATTGCCGGTGACCCGTCGCCGCAGTTGGCTGCCGTGAACAAGGTGACGGCGCCGATGTATATTGTCAATCCCTTTAAGTCAAAAAAGCAGATGAAGCTTTCCGACCTGACCAGCACACATCCGCCGATTTCAGAAAGGATAAAGATTCTGCGCAAATTGACTCATGGTGCTTCCATGAAACAGTACTCGGATGCCTTTACCGAGGTGACGCATAACAAAACCGTCGTCCCCGTTGCCGCTTTAAACGCAAAAGAAGATGTTGCTTTGCGCCAGGCGAGCGCCGAGGCTGCAAAGAAAGACCGCGCCGAGAAGCAAATGCGGCAGGTTGGTGATATTATGAGAAGAGTCAATCAATTCATATTCCTGACCTGCGCCTGTGGGCTGAAATTAAAAATCCCACCCAACTACAAGAGTAGTACAGTTACGTGCCCTCGCTGCAACAAGAGTCTCGATATTCCCCGTGGATAAAAAACAGGAGGGAGACGTACATTTGAATTTACTTCCAGTTCGGATGGTAACGGGCGTGCTCATGAGACGCTTGATCGCGTGGCGATCAAGTGGTCTCTTGTAGCCCGATGTTAGCCCATGTCACACTGATTATAATTTTTGATTTTATCTCAGTACTGTCCCGTTAAAATTTAACGATTTTACAATAACACTAATTATATCAAAGACTTAAAACAAATTATGACCTGTATCGATTTCAATTTGATCGTGTATGATTACGGCCCTGAACTACTTACAGGAGCCAAACATGAACCACGGTCGAATTGTATTCTCGCAGATCATGGACTACTTTCCACGACGGCGTTTCAAGTCATGCGTCGATCTATATCGAGGCGATCGTCGCGTCAAAACCTTTACCTGTCTCGATCAGTTTTATTGCATGACCTTTGCGCAATTAACCGGCCGCGAGAGTTTGCGCGACATCGAAGCCTGTCTGCGTGCCGCAGGTCCCAAACTTTATCATGCCGGAATGAAAGCACGTGTATCACGTACCACTTTGGCCAAAGCCAACGAATTACGCGACTGGAGAATCTATCGCGATCTTGCTCTGATTCTGATCGATCAGGCCCGCAGGCTTTATGCGCATCAACCTCTGGCCATGAATCTCAAACGAGCCGTCTATGCGTTGGATTTCACCGTCATCGATCTGTCTCTGACGCTGTTTCCCTGGGCGCAGCATCGCCGACGCAAAAGCGCCGTCAAGGTGCATACCCAACTGGATCTGCGAGGCAATATTCCGGCGTTTATCCGCATTACAGGCGGTCAGACGCACGATGTGCATTTTCTCGATCACGTGATGTTCGAGGCCGGAGCCTTCTATATCATGGACAAAGGGTACATCGATTTTCAGCGTTTGTACCACATTCATCAGCAGCAATCCTTCTTTGTCACCCGCGCCAAAAACAACCTGGCTTTTACACGTCGGGCTTCCTGTCCGGTAGACAAAAGCCGAGGCTTACGCAGCGATCAAGCCATTCGTTTGACCGGCCCGAAAAGCTCAGCATATTATCCCGAACTCTTGCGACGAATCCACTACGTCGATACCGAACTGGACAAACGTTTTCTGTTCCTGACCAACAACTTCAATCTGTCGCCCTGGACGATTGCTCGGCTGTACAAGTTCCGCTGGCAGATCGAATTATTTTTCAAATGGATCAAGCAACATCTTCGGATCAAAGCCTTTTACGGCACTACACCCAACGCAGTCAAAACGCAGGTGTGGATCGCCATCAGCGTTTATGTACTCGTGGCTATCTTAAAAAAAGAACTCGACCTGAAGGCCAGCATGTACGAAATTCTGCAAGTTTTGGGTGTTATGCTTTTCGAGAAAACACCCGTAAAAAACCTGTTTTCTGCGGATTTCAACAACTTTCCAAAGAGCCTTTTACGTAACCAATTATTGTTATTCGACTTATAACGGGACAGTAGTGATTTTATCTTAGATATTCAACTTGACCATTCCTGGCATTTGTTGATTATTCAAACAATGACAAAACTTGACCTATGTAAAAGGACTTTTTCCGTGCTTTTCAGATCCAAACTGATGATCGCCCTTTTTCCATTCCAGTGCCTTCACAAGGACATCATTAGCCAGTTTTGTCATGCGAGTCGCAGCCTTTATACCTTGCGCCGAAAGTTGCCTTGAGACAGGGTCACCTTGGTGGGCATACTTATTGCGTGCTTTCCAGATTCGCTCGTATAGGACCTGCCACACCGGCTCACCAGATTGAAGCTTGATGTCGTTAATGATTATCCCATAGGACTTCAGTATGCTAGGGAGCATTTGTCTGTCATTAGCGGCTTTTCCAGAGAGTATTCGTTTTGTAAGCAATTCTGCCCATTCGTCGCTAAGAAACGCTCCTTGCATAAGAGGCCGAAGCATAAAGTATTTTATTGTGACCTCTACGGACGTACATGAACACACTATTGATGGACCATATTTCTTTTCTTTGTGTAAATCCTTTGCAGACTTGAGGCACTTTTCAACTCGCGTCTGAATCGCATGACCATATTGAAACAAATAATGACTAATTCCGTCGTATGAAATCTCTTTGAGAGCATTTTCAACAAGCTCCGTCTCGTAGGCCTCCTGGGCTTCTTGTTCCCAGGCTTCATCAAGGGATATACTCATCTGGCTCTGCTCCTGTATAGAGGGACATCTGGATTAGGCATTGTATGGGCTCCCCATCAAAGTTTGGTTTACTTTGAATACAATTAAGCATTTCTCATATCAGAAGTTTATTACAGTCAGTAGCCACTTTATGTTAGCAAATGTCGGGAAATTGAAAAGCATACTGTACACCTTTAATTCTGCTTGGGGTTCCAGAAGTTACCGGGTCCACCTGCTCCCCATTCAATAGTTTCTCTCCATTGTGCACCACACTCAATACACTCGAAATCCGTCACCGTCTCCTTGGCCTTGCCTCCAAGATATTCGTTATAAACCTGTTCTCCGATCTGTTGCAGGCAAGTTTTGTCTTTTCTGCGACACTTCTCACAGCCATAGGTATCATGTGAACTCATGGACTAACCTTCAACTATAGACCAGTCACCTGGAGCGATTGGCTAATATAATATTATAAGGTTTCTCGTAAACTCCGTTTGGTGTTATCCCGTCAGTTGCCTTTATTGTCTTAATTCTCTAATTGAACGCTTAATCCAAAGTGATTTTCTCACTGGGAGTTAATATCTTAGTTTCGCATTCTGCCGCCTCTGCAAATGCTTCGGCGTCGGCCCGGCCGCCTACGATGTCGCCCCAGTGGTATGGAATGGCTCGTTTTGGTTTTATGTACTTAGTTGCCTCGGCAGCTTGGGCTGCATCCATCGTGTAAGTGCCGCCAACCGGCAGCAGGGCGATGTCAATTTCTTTTAGAGCTTTCATTTCCTCGGTAAGGTCGGTATCGCCCGCGTAATAAATGCGCTGGGAGCCAACTACGATGATAAAACCGGTCCAGTTGTTTGCTTTCGGATGAAATTGCTTGTCGGGATTGTATGCGGCCACTCCGCTCACTTTGACATTACCGAACTCGATTGACAGCCCCGGAAGAATCACCTCTCCGGCTTTTGCTTTTGCAACGACGTCGGCCGAAGCGACAAGTTTCGTTTCCGGCCCGCTCACTTTAGCAATATCATCAGGTGAGTAGTGGTCATAATGGCCGTGGCTGACAAGCACCAGCGTAGCATCGTGCGGCGAATCCTTCAATTTCCACGGATCTATGTATATGACAGCATCTTCATCACATATCTTAAAGCTGGCATGACCAAGCCATTGCAGCGTCATACCCATAACGGCCTCCTTTCTTGTTTCTTCGTTTCCTTCTGTTCTTGTGCTTTCCGTACTTTGCTTTTCTTTCCGGCATCCACAAATTGCTAATCCCAAGACAACAGGCAAGATTAATCGTCTTAGACTTTGCATCTCCTTTTCCCTTAACGGCAATTACACGACAGATCAAATTATGGCCAGACAAAAGGCCATCTTCTGCTAAAAAGGCTTCCGAGTGCGTGGCATCCGGCGGCTCTTAGCTTTGCTTTATGAGTATCATCCCTTAAAGGTGTCTCCTCTATAAGTCTCTGCACGTAAGCGTCCCTTTCCTCTTCGCTCATATAGTTATCTCTGATCTGGCCGAGTTCACCGCTGTCGAGGAAGAAGCCGCCGCAAGCATAGCACTCATCCACATTCACTTGCTTTGCACTTTTATACTTATGCGAGCGCATTTCCAAACCGCACTTCGGGCACTTGAGCGGCCCACGATCGGTATCTTTCGCCCGTGGGTTTTTCAAGGCCTCTTCGAGTGCCTTGCCGAGACCTTCGTGGCTCTCGTCCAGATCCTTTAATTCTCCCCAGTCAAACCATATACCCTTGCATCCGTTCTTGCAGACATCGACCGATACGCTCCCAAAGTCTTCTTCCACCATCGGAACTCCGCACGCAGGACAATTCATATCTTATCTCCCGTTCTCGATTTCTTTTCCGCAATACATCAGGAATTATCTTATTGCCTATCACCACCCTCAAATTTCCCAGTATATAATATCAGAAAACCGCTCATGGTGGTAAAAATATTTTGATATGGCAATCCGTAAGGACTATCAGTGCTAAATTTAAAAGGCCCTACGGTTAGCAGGGCCCCTTGTTATTAAATGTCAGAAATTCCGGTCGTTTCAGTTCAGCAAGGGTGCACATTAACTGCTTCAGGGCCTTTCTTTCCCTGGGCAACCTCGTACTCCACAGCCTGGCCGTCATATAGAGATCGGAATCCCTCCGCAGCAATGTTCGAGTGATGGATAAATAAGTCCTCACCGCCATTGTCGGGAACAATAAAACCGAATCCCTTCCTCTCGTTGAACCATTTCACTTTGCCTTTATCCACAATGTTCTCCTTGGGCCTTTTTTGTAAGCCAGCAACCTAACTTCCCTCGTATTCAATCAGGAGTACACTTCGAGGGGCATAAGAATACTCCTTGACACAAAAAAAATATAAAAGAGTAACAAACAATTGTCAATAAAATACATTTATTTGAAATGTAAAAAATATTTTCGCCCTAAGTTTCATGTGCCGCCATATTTAACAGTATTTACAATTTGGCTAATCTGTTCCAAAGGTCACTAAGAAATTCTTAAATCCAAATAAGCGGAATTAAAGCTTGATTTTGAAGCAGTCCGTCATAAAGCAGCAATCAGTATATGAACACTGGCCGTCAGATTTTCCAAAACACGGCATGCACCCTTCTGCCAACTGAATAGCGTGGATGAGATCAACCTTTTTAATTTTACCGGGTTTTAGCCCGAGTGCTTTGGCTTTCATTCTTATTTCCGGCATACCCATCCGTTTTTCCGGAGCTTTTGTTGTGGGCATTATTGTTCTCCTTTAGAGTTATCAGGTAATTATATATACCCGCAAAAGGCTTTCTTAATAGAAAGCATATTTCTTGTTCTGTAAACGATTTACCAAGCTGATTATTCAGCAGCTTTAGTAATGTATTCTGCTAATATATTTTCGATTATTTTTGTGGGTACCCATAAATAAAGTTCTGTTTTCCATTATTTTTTCCCCTTTTTATAAGCAATTTTTATCTTTTCCTCGCTTTTAAGTCCTATATTTATCCTTTAGGCGTTTTTGGTTCAAACTATACCACGCAAATCAGGCAATAATAACATGGGACAGTAATATACATTGCTCTATATGCCCAACGGATGGGTTATCGCCCCTTTTCCCGCCCTGATATACAGTTATGAGTTGAGTTTTAATTAAAAGTAGTGTAGATATTAAGTGTATTCTTACGAAAGTTATTACGTTAAATAGTCCGGTAAAAAGATAGGTTATAAGCCTGACAACATTTGAAATGAAAGGGATTACACGATGCTAAAAATAGGAATGATTGGAGCCGGATTCGTCGCCGGATTTCATGAAAGGGCGTTATGTTCGGTACGTGGTGCAGAATTGACTGGGATTTGTGCGCCCGAAGGTGCAGAAGCCCTTGCCATGCGTGCACGCCAGGATGGCCTGGGTAATACCAGGGTGTTCGAGGATGTTACAGATCTTTGTGATGCCGTTGACGTCGTCTGCATTTTCTCCCCGAATTTTACTCGCCTTGATATCATGCGCAACATAGCTAAAGCGGTGGAGAACGGGTCCGAAATCAAGGGAATCATTTGCGAGAAGCCGCTTGCCCGGAACCTTCAGGAAGCTGATGTAATGGCAAGAATGGCCAAAGCTCTACGTGTACCTACGGCTTACTTCGAAAACCAGCTTCACATGCCTTGTGTGGTAGAGGCCCGCAACCAGCTTACGGCGGTGGAACAAAGTATGGGTTCGGTACATCTTTCACGCAGCGCTGAAGAGCACGGCGGGCCGCACGAACCGTGGTTCTGGGATCCCACAACGCAGGGGGGCGGCGTTTGCTGCGATATGGGATGTCACAGTATAGCCGTCGGGATGTATACCCTGACACCCGGCGGTAAAAAGCCTGACTATCTCAAGCCTGTTTCAGTGACTGCGAATATGGCGCTGCTTAAGTGGGGTAAAGAGCCCTGGATTAACCAGCTTAAGGAAAGGGGAGTGGATTATAAAGCCACACCGGCCGAAGATTACTCCAACGTTACAATTGAGTTTAAGGATCCAGAAACCGGAGTGAACAGCATAGCACAGGCGACTAATTCCTGGATGTACGATGCGCCAGGCCTGAGACTGCTTATGGAAGCCTTCGGCCCGGGCTATTCGTACACGGTAAATTCTTTGGAATCGCCTGCGGGTTTATTTATTAGCGATGCGGCGGCGACTGCCGTTGCTGACAGCGAGCTTGCCCTTGAGAAAGCACAGGCGACACGAGGCGCGCTGGTCCTTCAGCCGAACGAGCCCGACTTGTATGGTTATGTAGCGGAGTGGCGGGATGCCCTGTTAGCCTTTGAGAAAGGCAAAAGTGCCATGCTCGATTTCCAATACGGCCGGCGAATCACAATGCTCGTGATGGCTGCCTACATGGCGCACGAAAAGAAAGTAACAATTGACCTGACGGATTCAGCCGTATTGCAGGCTCTGGAAAACTACGTCCCCATGATCCAACAAGGCAGGGGGGCAGAAGTTCTTCGTGCCTGAAATGTCGGGAAAGACAAAACTCGTCTGAGCGATTTACAGTGGAGTTTAAAAAGGAACAGCTATGGCCGATATGCTTTTGAGCCGGCGGAATTTTGTGAAAATGATAGGGGCGGGCATCGTGTCACTGGCGCTGCCAAAGGCCGCCTCGGCCGATTTCGGAAAAAAAACCAACTTCGTCTTCATTCTTGTCGATGACATGGGCTGGATGGACATGGGTTGTTATGGAAGCCAGCATTCATCGCTACGAATTGTATAATCTTGACGAAGATATCAGCGAGACAAATAACCTTGCGACAAAATATCCCCGGAAGGTCAGGCAGCTCGATGCCCTAATTGAGCAGCACCTGAAGCAAACCGGGGCACTGTCGCCTATCCCAAATCCGAAGTACGATCCGAATGCCAAACCGGAAAAACGACAAACGGCCGGCAATAGAAATAAGCCACGAGAGCGGCAGTAGGTCGACAAAAGCGACTGAATACGGTTATATTGCCTGATTGGGAATTGATGCGATTTTGGCCGGAATTCTAAATACCATGAGAAACTTCTTTCAATTTTTCACCATTTCTGATAAAAATACGTCATTTGGACCATATACACAAGGCTATACTTATGAAGCTGGTTGTTAAGAAATCTCGGTTGAAAGGGACGGTGGCGATTCCCGGGTCAAAATCGCATACGATTCGTGCCGTCGCGATTGCCTCTTTGGCGGGGGGGCAAAGCCTTATCCATAATCCGCTGGATTCAAGCGACACACAGGCGGCGGTAGCCTGCTACCGGCTGTTAGGTGCGGTGATTGATACATCCGACCCCAAACTCTGGAGGGTAACCGGTACGAACGGCAAGATCACGCCTCCGGAGGATATCATTGACGTGGGCAACTCCGGCACAACCCTGCGCATCGCGATTGGTTCGGCTGCTCTGGCTTCGCCCGGCCGAAAGACAACCTTCACGGGTGATGAACAAATCCAGAGCCGTTCGGTCGGGCCGCTGATGGAATCACTGAACGACCTGGGAGCGAAATGCGTGAGTCTTAAAGGCAACGGTAAAGCCCCCGTTGAGATCACGGGACAATTGAGGGGTGGGAGAACTACGATTGCCGCCTCGACGAGTCAATATTTGTCGAGTCTGCTTCTTTGTGCACCCCTGGCGTCCGACGATACGGCGATTGATGTGACGCTTCTTAACGAGCCGGGTTACGTGCAAATGACGCTTGATTGGCTCGATAAACAGCAGATCGAATACGAAAATCAGCACATGCGCAAATTCATAATCAAGGGTAATCAAGGCTACAAGCCCTTTGATGCAGTCGTACCTGCCGATTTTTCCAGTGCCACGTTTTTCCTCTGCGCAGCGGCCCTGGCAGCGGATGAGATTACTTTACTCGGTCTGGATTTCACTGATAGTCAGCCGGACAAAGCCGTGGTCGATTATCTCAGAGCGATGGGTGCTAAGATCAGTATCGAGCCGGATTCCGTGATGGTCGGGACTGCTTCGCTAAAAGGCGCCGATATTGATATGAACAAGACTCCCGATGCACTGCCCGCCCTGGCCGTGACTGCTGCCTTTGCCGAGGGTACGACGAGGCTGCTGAACGTTGCTCAGGCGAGAAGCAAAGAGACCGACCGAATCGAATGTATGGCAGAAGAATTGAAAAAGATGGATGTAGATGTTGAGGAGCTCCCTGACGGCCTTATAATACACGGCGGCCGGCCGAAGTGCGCTAAACTGCATGGCCGGGCCGACCATCGTATCGTGATGGCCCTGTCCCTGGCGGGTTTGAGAATAGACGGTGAATGCACTATTGATACTGCCGAGGCAATCAGCGTAACGTTTCCCGATTACGTGGAATTAATGCGAAGTATCGGAGCAAATATGGAAGTAGCGAGTTAGCAAACGGCACCGGATTAGTTATTCCTGTGCAAGCGAGAATTAATACCCAAACAACAAATTTAGGAGATGAGACAAAATGTTAGGTTGTAGTATAGGACGTTGTTTTCAGGTGACAGTTGCCGGCGGCTCTTACCAGGAGGGCCTTACATCGGTTGTGCAGGGCATTCCGCCGGGTATTTTGTTGACCGAGCAGGAGATTTACGGTGATCTGCTTCTTAGAAAGCCGGGCGCCGACGAATTGAGCAGCCCGCGAAAAGAGCCAGACCTTCCGGTTATTTATTCCGGCCTGAACTCAGCCGACACCATCGAAAACGCCGGAAATAAGAACCATACCAACGGTACGCCGCTGGTAATCCTGATTCCCAACCTGGACCGCCATTTTATTCACATCAAGCAGTACCAGGATACGAATCGTACGCCCCGGCCGGGCCATGCGTCTTATGCTACTTTTGCTAAGTACGGCCCTAACGATGATGCGATCGGTGCCGGCATTTTCAGCGGACGTTATACATCGACCATCGTCGCGGCCGGAAATGTTGCCAAGAATGTGCTGAAGAAATGCGGCATCGATGTGTTCTCCTATGTTAAGGAAATCGCCGGTGTGCGTTGTCCGGACGTGGACGCCGAGAATGCCCTGAAATATACCGACGATTACAAAACGATGCGGCGAGATCTCGACCCGTTTTACCAGGAGGTATATATAAAAGGCCGGATCGACATGGAGATGAGATTTCTGGAGAAGATGCGGATATTGGCTGAGATAGAGCAGCAGATCGATGATATCCGGGCCAAGGCTCCGCAGATGACGGCGGATGCGATTCGGGACAAGTACGGTGTACACGCGATCGTGAATTGCCCCGATATCGACGCTGCCCAGGGCATGGTCGATGCCTGTAATCGAATTTCGGCCACAGGAGATTCGGCCGGCGGTGTGGTTGAAATTGTTGTTACCGGCATTCCGGCAGGCCTTGGCGAGCCGGTATTCTATAAGCTTGACGGTGAGCTGGGCAAAATGCTCGGTATCGGTGCCGTCAAGGGTGTTGAGGTCGGCGCGGGCTTTGCCGTCAAAGATATGACCGGATATGAGAATAACGACCAGATGCACGCCGAAGACGGCAAGATTGTTTTCGATTCGAATAATGCCGGCGGTATTACGGGCGGCATTTCCACCGGCCAGCCCATCATCGTAAGGCTTACAGTCAAACCGACGCCTACAATCGACAGACCC
The DNA here is from genome assembly GCA_003533825.1 of Phycisphaerales bacterium. GTDB lineage: Bacteria > Planctomycetota > Phycisphaerae > Sedimentisphaerales > Anaerobacaceae > JAFGPJ01. The sequence goes on along the minus strand of DQCG01000265.1, from coordinate 2,636 downwards.
CAGAGAACGATTGACAAGTATACGATGGAAAATAAGCAACTGGCTGCAATCACCAGGCGTGACCCGACGATTGTAGCTCGTATATGGCCGGTCGCCGAAAATTACACAGCTATGGTAATCCTCGACCACCTGGTCGCACACTACGGCTACCAGACGCTCATGGCAAAGGTGCTTTAGCCTGAAATCAAGTGTGTTCTGTTACTGTCAGGCTTAGCTCCGGCGATATTTACAGTATAAAAAAAGCCTCTCATGCAAATGGTAAATAGCGTGAGAGGCTTTTCATTTCATGTTTATTTTATGCCGTTAATCGGCCCGATCCTCGGGCGACCAGGCAGTTTCATTGCCGTATTGATCGCGGGCCTTTACACGGAATACGTGGCCTTGTCCGGTCCTGCCTACCAGGACTATATATATCGGATCATCTACCCAGCCGCTGTTGAAGCCGTGTTCGGTCGTGCATTCGAAGAAGTACTGCACGGCACCGCCGCCGGCATCTGTGGCGACTATTGCCGTCATCTCGGCGTAATAATCGAACGTTCCAAGGCCGCCATAGACTTCGTGTGGCGTCCCATCGACACCGTTGGCGTCCACAGTCAGGTCCCATTCCATCGGATCGGGGTCTGGGGGAATCAGATCCGGAGCTACAGGGAACGTGAACATAACCGTATCCGACCAGTCTGTTTCATTCTGTCTGGTCGATAAATCTCTGGCTTTGACTCTATAGCCGTATTCGGCGTCGGGAGCAAGATTGACATCTGTATAATTCGGTTCATCTATCCAGCCGCTGTCATTACCATCACCCACTACGTTCTCGAAATAGTATTGAACGTCACTATCATCGTAGGCGATTGTCGCAAGCATAATAATCGACGTCGGCGAGTTCGGATCGATACTCTCTATCCGCGGCGCGGGTGCCGGCGGCACGGTATCGATTCCTGCATAGCGGACTTCCGACCATTCGGTCATGTTGCCGTATTTATCTCTTGCTCTTACTCTATAGCCGTATGAAAGATCGGTTGTGATGCCCCTGTCTGTAAATGTCGGACTCTTCTGCCAGCCGCTGTCGTGGTTGTCGCCGTCAATGCGGTCGAAGAAGTACTCGACGTCCCGGCTCCAGGCATCAAATGCGGTCTCGGCTTCCATGCTAATGGATGACGATGAGCTTAAATAAGGCTCTATATACCATTCACTCGGATCGGGAACCGGAGCATTGATGTCACTTACGCCATCGCAGTTAACTAAGAAAGCTAAGTCGTCCTCGTTCACGTGCCTGTCCGTTGTAATGTCTGCGCCGTTCAACCAACCGTCTTGTTCGGAACTCGGTATGTCGATCGGCTCTTCAAGCCATTTATCAGCAAGGACTGCAAAATTATCGAAGCCGATTATTTGTGCAAATTTATCAAAATCAAGCGGATCAATAACACCATCAGCAATGAAGTCGGCGAGTCTGCATTTGTCTTCGGTATTATAGTGGTAACCCATATCGACCTTGTCTGTATCGCGAACGTGGTCCGTGCGGGTTGTGTATCCGAGCAGGCCGACATGACTTGCGTAATCACTACCCGTATTTACACAGGGACTGGTCCCTGACTCGCCGATGCTGGTCTGGCTGAGGTAATAGTCGCCGAGCGGTCCGCTTACAAACAGCGGATCTTCGTTGATGTTTCCGTCGCTCGTATTCAAGTTAAGAATACAGTCAGTATCAACCCAGATATTATTCAGTGATGACTTGACGTCACTGTGCAAGACTGTAACCGTACTGCAGATCGGATCAAGCTCGAAACCGGATCCTACGGCGATCTCCTGGCCTTTCAATCCATAATTGTTCCAGAAAATGCTGTCGGTAACAGTGACGTCGCTCTCATAGCCGCAGTACAGTGCACCGCCAAAGCCGGTGTCGTTAGGCTCGCCTATGATGCCTGCGGCAGCGTTTCCGACGAATGTGCAATTCGCAATTGTAGGCATTGCATACCAATTTATAGAAATACCGCCTCCATCCCGGCCGGCAGCGTTATTTAAGATCAGGCAGTTATTAATCGCCGATCCGTTTTCGCCTCGCAGGTATAATCCGCCACCTGAGCCATCGGCTTGGTTGCCGCTGATGTTGCAATCCTGGATAGTGGCATTTGTCGACCAGACACATAAACCGGCACCAATACCGAGAACTTCATCGTCATTCGGGTCGTTGACGTCCCCGATGGCCTGGTTATTGGAGACAATAGTACCTTTTATGCCGATTAAACCTCCAGAACCTAAAAATCCACCGCCGCGTAGTGCCGTATTCGATACGATATTACAATCGGTGATTACCGCATCAGTATTACTGATGTATATAGCACCGCCGGAATCAGCCTGGTTGTCAACAAAATTACAATCGGTGAAGAAGACCGTTGTGTTGTGCTCGGCAGAGACACCGCCGCCGTATCCGATATAGGGGCTAAGACGATGGTTAGGATCGACTAACGTTTCGGAAGCGACGTTGTCTTCAAATGTACAGCCATTGAAAATTGCCGTCGAGTCGGCTGCGCAATAGATACCGGCTCCGTAACTTGGTATTTCGTACGGTTCGAGAGGCTCCAGTGGCCTGCCGGCGGCACTCTGTATACCACCTTGCCCACTCATGCCGCCAAACGTAC
>DQCG01000341.1 GCA_003533825.1 Phycisphaerales bacterium | reverse complement strand
CGGCTGGTGCCAGTGCGTATTTTCCACCCACCTGACGAGCACACCGTCAAAGTACCATTGGATTTTGTCCCTGTCCCACTGGAGTCCGTAGGTGTGATAGTCATCGGCCAGCTCTTCAGGGGCGATCCATACTTCGCCCATCGAGAAGTGTTTTTTCTCTGTGGGTGTTCGGAATACGTGGACGTTCATGTTGTATTTCTTTTCAAAACCCGGAGATCTGCCGCCAATCTCGAAGACATCGATCTCCGTCCGTAGTTCCGGCGTCCTGTCATAGAACCAGAACGAGCTTGAGCCGGCGGACTTCATCGGCCTGCACCTGACCTCGAAATATCCGTATTTGACCGTCGTTATGCTTTTGACCGCCGCGGATGTATATGTGTGGTAGCCTTTGTCACGGGGCATTTCGGGAACTTCCTGCTTTTTCATGGCCAGGTGCAGCTTGCCGTGGCTGACTGTCACGTTACCGGGATAAAAATACGCCGGCTGCCTTCCCAGCCACCCCGGATTCCTCGGATGCCATTTGCTCGAATCGAGATGGATTCCCTCGAATTCATCGCTCATTAATTCGTACCTTATCCAGTTGCCTTTATTAGCCTGGTCGGACAAAGGAAAAGCATCGGTAACTCGCTGAGGTATGGCCCCCAACTCGCCTGTTCTTACCCAGCCTTTCGTGGGCTTGCTCTTGCCAACGACAAAATTCTCGCACGCCATGAGAATCAACACAAGACACAAAAAGATTCTTTGAGAGTTCTTTTCCATCATACAAAGCTCCTAATTCCCGGGTGGCAGCCTCATTCCGATTTCTTTTATCGGGATGAGGATGGTCAACACCTATAAACTCCAGCCCTCGCGATACTCCGTACGGACATATTTATTAGCTTCCGGCAGGTTTGTCACCTTCATATTTTCAGCATCCCATTCGATTCTGGCGTCCACCCGCCTGGCCACGTTGCCGAGCAGGCAGACTTCGGTCAACAGGCCCGAATACTCGAAATCGGCGCCGGCGCGCCCGCCGCTCTTGCAGGCCCTGACCCAATCCATCTCATGCGAGCCTTCCACCCTGGGGATGCTCTTCTCCGGCGTCTTGTACGCCTTCATCCTGCCCTCGGGTATCAATCTTGGCCCTTCCCCGTAAACGCCGGCCACGAGCTTACCTTCGCTGCCTTTGAAAAGCGAGCCGCCCTCGGCGTGGCCCATTCTTCTGCCGTCCTCGAGCTCTGCCGGCCTCGGCGGGCGAAGACCGTCATACCACGTCAGCTTTACCGGCGGTAAATCGCCTCGGGCCGGAAATTGATACGTGACAATGGACGCCACCGGATGCGTATCAGGATTCAGGTCAAGCGAGGTGGCCTCCACGCTGGTCGGATGTCCCAGTTTCAACGCCCAGAAGACCGGGTCCAAAGTGTGCGCCCCGCGGTCGCCCATCATGCCGCAGCCGAAATCCCACCAGCATCGCCACACCCCCGGATGATACGCCGGATGATAGGGCCGCTCGGGCGCCGGGCCCAACCAGAGGTCCCAGTCCAGGGTCGCCGGCACGGGCGGTGTTTCCTTCGGACGCCTGCTCCACTTACTGGACCACCACGCATGGCCGAAGGGATAATAAGACAGGCTGCACCATGCGTCGACCTCGGTGACATGGCCGATGGCGCCGTCCCAAATCCACTCGCAAATAAGGCGCCCCCCTTCCATTGAATGTCCCTGAATTCCCATCTGGGTAGTAACGCCGTTTTCTCTCGCTATTTTTGCCAGCATGCGCGATTCGTAAACATCGTGCGTCAGCGGCTTCTGACAATAGACGTGCTTTCGTCGCCGCATCGCTTCGGCTGCGATAACCGCGTGCGTATGGTCCGGTGTGGCAATCATAACGGCGTCGATGTCCTTCTGCTTGTCCAGCATTTTGCGAAAGTCGGTATAGACCTTGGCCTTCGGATATCTCTTGAATGTCTTGGCTGCGTATTCATGGTCCACATCACACAAGGCTACGATATTCTCGCTTTCGAGCTGCCTTAGATTACTGGCGCCCATGCCGCCGACGCCGATGCCGGCGATATTTAGCTTCTCGCTCGGCGCGATATTTCCCGCTCCGCCCAATACGTGCCTGGGCACAATTGTCGCCGCGGCGGTCATCGCCGTGCCGGCAAGAAAACGCCGCCTGTTAATATTCTTTCCCGACATAAGAATCTCTCCTGATAATTGATTTGTCCCTAAGGGACTCAACATTTATAATTCATGCCCATTAACAATCCGGCCGGACATTCTTAGTACCAGATATTACCAGATATACCGGGAAATGATAAGTGATTTGAAAGGATTCCCATTTCGCCATATTTTTGTGAAATGGGGTTCCAAACAAATAGTACGGGCCTGCACCGTTAGGTACAGGCCCGGAACTAATGCTAATCATGTTATTCAAGACCCGCTCTCGCAGGTTTAATCATATCCACCTGAAAAATCATAGAGCGGATTTTACTATTCAGCAGCCTCTCTCAGCCGATACAGCCGGATATCATCGAAGTACATCTTGCCGGAACCGCCGGGAACTGTCATGTTGCCCTGGGTACCAAGACCGATAGCAATCCTGTCAACGTTGGTCAGAACAATGCCCTGATCGGCAAGAGCCTGAAGCGGAATAATCCACTCGGTCCATGTGGCGATGTTCGCCGCCGCCGGATCATCGTAGTACACTACAGCAGGTGCCCCTGCGCTGTTAGACACGGCCACATACAGCGACTCAGCGGCGTTGCTGGCGATACCGATATCCTGGCTCGCCCACTGCTGACCGGCCGTACCGGTAATCGTAACGTTGGAGAATACGGCCTGGCATGTCAAAGCAGCATTGTGGCTGGTTAAGGCCAGACCCACATAGACATTCGAGCTCATCGAGATGCTCTGCGGATTCCATGACATTGTTCGCCATGAGGATCCGTTGTCCGAATAATATCCCCTGAAGTTACCCGCGACGTCACGTTCTAACTTGATCCAGTACGGTGCAGTGATTGCGGTCTGCTCGGCCGTCGCGACGGAAGAATCACTTGTGGCGCTAATGTCCGTGTCCGAACGGCCCTGGAATCGGCACCCGTTCGTAGCGGTGCCGTCGGCATTGGTGGGTGTAATGTAAACTGCGGCGAATTTCGAGCCGGCACCAAGCGTATCGCGAATCATCACACCGGCCTTGGCCCA
>DQCG01000525.1 GCA_003533825.1 Phycisphaerales bacterium | reverse complement strand
CGCCTGCAAAGCAGGCCGAAGCCCGGCTTGAACGGCGTGATTTTCCCATCCCGCGACCGCGTCCCTTCCGGAAAGAGACAGACTCCCCTGCCTTGCTTGAGCACGTTGATGACCTTTCTCATTGCGGCTATGTCTGCTTCGCCCAGCCTGACCGGTATTGTCCCGACCGAAGTTATCATCCTGCCGAACAACCAGTGCTTAAAAAGCGACTCGCGGGCAAGAAAGCTCACACGTCTCTGAATGGGCCCACCGCATAGCATCGGATCAAGATAGCTCTGGTGGTTGCTAATCAGCACAAACGGGCCGGTTTTAGGTATATTTTCTCTGCCGTAGGAGCGCACTCGAAAGAGCAGCATGCAAAAAATCCTGCACGCCCAGCGTGCAAGCCAGAACCATTTCGCTTTTATGTTTTCTTTGAGCATTTTTCCTTTATATAACCTGCGAGCTTTTCCACGACCTGTTCTATGCTCATATTGGTGGTGTCGACGACAATTGCATCTTCGGCCGGCTTCAACGGCCCGGCCGCTCTTCTCTCGTCGCTTTTGTCGCGCTGCTCGATGGCTCTTTGTATTTGTTCGAGACTCTCGCCGGCGCCTTTATCCCGCAACTCCGCCTGTCTTCTTCTCGCCCTCTCGGCCGAATCGGCCGTCAGATAAAATTTAATATCGGCGTCGCCGAACGCGACCGTGCCCTGGTCTCGCCCTTCTGTGACGATTTTCTTCTGGCCGGTGGCGAACTGTCTCTGCATTTGAACCAGCTTTTCCCGCACTCCCGGTGCGGCGGCGATATACCGGGCATTGGCTGTTACCTCGGGACTGCGTATCTGTTCGGTGACATCGGCCCCGTCGATGCAGACGGTCATTTTGCCGGCCTTAACGGAGAATTGAAATTCGCATGTCCGCGTAATATCGAGCAACTTCTGTTCATCGCTCAAATCGACGCCGGCCCGCATCGCCGCTAACGTGACGGCACGATACATCGCACCGGTATCGAGAAAACTCGCGCCCAGCTTCTTCGCCAGAAGCCTCGCTGCGGTACTTTTACCGCTGGCCGCAGGACCGTCAATAGTAATAATCAAATCCGCCATTGGATTAAAATTCAAAGATTAGAAATAAAAAATCAAAATAGCGGAGTTCCGGCGGGCCGGAACGACTTCTATAATCTTACATTTTGCACTTTGATTTTTAATTTTCTTTAACCACTTTGGCCACAACCATACTCGTATCATCGATCTGCCTGGCGAGTCCCACGAACCGCCTTCTGTATCTTAGAATACTTTTAACCATCCGCCCGGCGGAGCCTGCGGCGAACTTCTTCGCCGTGGCAAGCAGGTTTTCTCTGCCCCATAATTCATTGTCGAAGTTGACCGCATCGGTCAGCCCATCGGTATAAAACAGCAGGCAGTCGTTGTTTTTTAGGTTGACGGTTCCTATCTCGTACTCGGCTCGTTTATCGACTCCGAGCACAAGCCCGCCTTTGTCCAGGTCGACAATCTTTCCATCTCTTATCATGACCGTCGGTTCATGCCCGCAATTGCAATATGTCACCGTCATCTGTTCGACGTCGATCAATGCATAAAACAAAGTCACGAATTCACCGTCCCTGCACTCATCACACGCCATGCGGTTGAAGTTCTTGATCACAGTGCACGTTCGGTTGACCAGCCTGAAGCGGTCTGCCGTATTCTCGGCGTAGAAGTTGTCGTCTCCCTTGCACTCCTCACACTCCATACAACCTTCGGCATAGGCCCTGGCGGCCCCGCGGAACCAGCTCATCATCATGGCCGCCGGCATGCCTTTGCCCATCACGTCGGCAATCGTGATGAGAATCTGCGTCTCGCTTATCCGGCGAAAATCGTAAGCGTCTCCGCCGACGTCGAAGCACGGGATATAGGTCGCCGCGATATCCAGACCATTTATTGCAGGGGCTTTTTCCGGAATCATTCTCCGCTGGATCAGCCCTGCCAGCCGCATCTGTTCGGCTATTCGGGCGCCATCGATGGCTTTTGCATAGAGCCGGGCGTTAGTGATAGCCACCGCGCACTGCGAAGCGACCGCCCTGGCAAGATTAATATCATCTTCGTCGAAGCGCTTTGGTTCCGGACTGTAAAGCCGGAGCACGCCGGTCGCCCGGCCTTTAAAGTGCATCGCGACGGTAAGCTGGCTGACCAGACCTTCTTTGATTGTCGCATCTTTGTATTTGACCCTGCCATCGACGCGCATATCGTCCAGTACCACGGCTTCGCCCGCGAAGGCCGCTTTGACCACGGTATCATTTTTTGATACCACGCCCTTATTGCGGTATTCTTCGCTGAGTCCGTACGTGCTCCGCATTTTCAAATCGCTGGCTCCTTCATCCAGCAGCCGGATCGAGCAGGCCTTGACGCCGACGGTCTTAACCGCCGCTTCGGCCAGCTTATCCAGCGCCTCCTGAAGCGAGAAATCCCCCGCCACCAGCGTTGTAAGCTGATAAATCTGCTCATCTCTTTCTATTTGTTGCTTTGTCTTATCGGGCATAATCAATCACTGTTCCAAACCGTTCGGATTATACTTCACTTGGTGCTCCGGGTGAAACTTAATTTATTCTATTACTGTCGGCTTCCGGATTTGTTCACTTGCAGCAGAGGAATGCAGTGATTAATATATCACTATAGTAAACCGTGAGTCAATAGTCATTATTCGATAAACGATTAGAAATGGTTGCAAAACATATAATTTTTATCGGCCGTGTCCAGGGCGTCGGTTTTCGATTCACCGCCCACAGAATGGCGCATCGCCACCAGCTCGCCGGTTTCGTTCGCAATCTGCCGGACGGCACCGTCGAGATGTTCGCCCAGGGTCCGGCCCGGGATATCGACGATTGCATACGGGACATAAAAGAATATTTCGGCGACTACTTAAGAGAGACAAGAATCCAGGAAATACCGCCGGATCCAAAATACAAAAATTTCAGAATCACTTTTTAATCAATGGCAACTGATATGCAGGCGTTTTGAATCTACAGGGACATTGACATGAAAAGCATCATCTCCTAATATGATGGCTGATCGAATATTGATATGACTGATTATAACCTGCTTGCGCTGAGTAGATCAGAAGAGTAACAGTAGATATGGATTTTGAGCATAATGGGAGAAATCAGGCTTACTCCAACAGGGCAGTTGCGTTGGGAATCTATCTCCGAACAACCTGAGGCAGCGGTTCTATGTGGGCTGCAAAAGATCTTTGAAAAGGACTGTTTTGAGGGCTTGT
>DQCG01000718.1 GCA_003533825.1 Phycisphaerales bacterium | reverse complement strand
CACAAATTTTTTTAGAGAGACAAATAATTATACATTTATATACACATGTGAAACTTCATTTTCTTGCCGGATTTCCTGTGTGGCAGTTTCAGTCACTCAACATTTAAGCCCAGTGCTGTGGCAACTTCTTTGTCAACAATAGCTTTTCTATTTTCGCGATCCACAACACCAAAACTACCATCAAACGTCCACATGCACCATCCGATGCCGAATTTCTCACAAGATGTTCTGACGTCTCGCAGCCAGGCAGTTCTATATTCTGGCGGGCAGTAACGTTTGTAGGTTCCCCACTCGTTGCAAATGATTTTGACCCTGTGCTTCTTCGCCCATTCCGATGCATCCTTCATCCTGACTTCAATCTTTTCGGCGTTCCATCGTTGTTCGCCATAACGTCTTGTGTTGCGTATGATATCTTCATCTGAATACTTTTCAATCAGGTCCTTTACAGCCTCGGGAGAGGAGGGATAGGGGATAGCACGTAACGGTTTCACCCAATCAGAACTCCAAGACGCGCCTTGATGAGTGAATATGTGAGGTTCGTAAAAGTGGAAGTTGTAGATAATGTTGTTGTCATTCAACGGATCGAGTTCAAGTAAAGTGTCAAGATTTGACCATCGTGCACCGGTTGCGAGAATCGAATGTTTTGGGGCACCTTTTCGTATCGCCGCAATCACTTTCTTTTGGACTGGAGGCCAATTTTGTTCCTTCCCGCTCAACACAGGTTCATTCATAGGTTCTAATATCACCCAATCGGGATCAAATTGACTCAAGTGCTGCCCGAAAGATGTCCAGAAATGACAGAAGGTATCTGTAAAGGCTTCGTCCTGTCCCAACGGTCCGGAGTAGTTACTGCCACCTTCTTTTTGAGAAATGCTATGCAGATCAATGATAATCGCCAGTTCATAAGAGAGGATTTTTCTTATCCCGCGATCCAACAAAGGCAAATTTGCCTTGTTTAACAAATCCGGCTGGCTTTTATCATAAACATTAGCCATATCGATCGGGATGCGAACATACGTAAATCCAAGCTTAACGATTAATTGTAAATCAGCATCTGGATAACGTTTTTCCAGTTCATCAATCGGGCCTCGATTGAGCCAGAACCAACTCGGTATACTGATCCCTTTCGCCAAGCGGGCGATTCGTATTTCACTGACACCGTTCGTTTCAGAAGTGATCGCATCCAGTCGTGTAATCAAAACACATCCAAAAACCAATCCGGCGAGGCCAAAAACAATTAGTCTTCGAGATACTTTTAACATAGGAAGTCTCCTTGCATTTTTCAAATTTATCGCTCACCTCTGGTTAAATTCGGATTTCTCGTGTGAGCAGGAATATCATATTTGTTTACTTGTTCTTTTGCTGATCCACTCATGAAAGATATATGTCTATCTACCCTTCTTTATATTGTATGTCCGTTCAGCCTTCCTTGACGACTTTCATGTCCATCAACCGCGCGAGGTGGTACACACTATCCATATGGTCGCCATAGAAAACTACACGGTGCAGCAACGTCATAGCATCCTCGGTCTCAAGGACACTGCTCCAGTTGGCAACCATCTTCGCCGAATCATGAACTTCGGTGACGATCTGAGTGCGGCAACCGTGGACGGACTTTTCTGGAACTTCGATAATCTTGCCTGTCGAGGTGAGTATCGTATCCAGATTGATCAGTTTGGTGCGAGTTATGGTTTCGTTAATGCGGTACTTGACCTCAGGTACGCAACCACTACCACCGACCTCGGAATGACCGCGAAGCAAGTAGGGTGCTTCCTCGCCATTTGGGCCATCCATCTTCAGCGGTGCCGTGCAATGAGCAGTCCATAAAGCGTTGCGAGCAGTGTCGAAAGTAGCGTTGCCCTGGAAACCGGGGCGATCGATGGCGTATTGAAACATGAGCATTGTCAGCAACGAATCCATGTCTCCTTCACATGCCGCTGGAATACCACTATCACGAAGGCGAGCAAATCCCAAGCAGGGAAATCCTTTTGATAACCATCCCATACAGGTACCTACGGCCAGCCCCTGCGCCTTTTCCTGTTCCATTAGACGTTGCAGTGCCAAACTAATGCGAGCGGCCTTCCTGATGTCCTCTCTGTTTGGTTCGATGATCTCTTTTGCGTTCTTCGTCCAACTGTCTGCTTCGACTCGAACCGCCTCGTCATCTACAGCGGAAATCATCTCATCAAAAGTCTCCTCTTCTATTGCAACGACATCCGCTCCTAAACGCTTCTTGACTTGCGCCGGAGATTGTGCAGGCGCTGTACCTCGAGCCGGAGGGAAGAGGATGATTCGAGTCTGCTTCATCATGGGAACGACCCTCAGCAGACGAAGGGCCCGTTCGAGCTCATCATAGTTGCTGCTGGCCAGAAGGGTGACGCGATGCCCCCGGCGATGCCAACGGTGTGGATACATCCAATCGTGGCCGCTGGCGGGCAGCGAGAACATTATCATGGGATGCGCTCCGTCGAGAATCGGCTTCACTACCCTTGTTAAGGAAAAGTTTCGAACGTTGATTGTAAGGACTGGTGCTGCCGGCCCCGCCTTTTCTAATAAAGCCGCCGTTTGCTGGGTATCGTTCGATTGGCCCATTATTAATTCGACGTTTCCCAGATCCTTTTCAGCCCTGGCCAGGCGAGCTTTCATGGTATTCACTTGATTGATGTCGGCTCCCCAATCACGGTCAACCGGTGCGGGTGTGCCGGTGATAATAACACAAATTCGCGACTTGCCCATGGGTTGTGCAGGTGGTGATTGCGAAGCCCATGTGTGTGTCCATGATGCGCCGGCAAGCATCAGTCCACTAGCCACTCCAGTTCCCAAAAACTCTCGTCTCGTGCAATGCTCACACATGAATATAACCTCCAAATGATAAAATTAAATTTGACTACAATATAAATAAGTGAATATAGCACCGTGGATATAATGATTCAAATGAAAAAAAAGCTATTGATGAATAACTTAGATATTCGAATCGCAAACAGGCAGATTAAGTAAGGCTTTGTTCCAGACTGACCATAACGTAAAATGAGAGCATATTATTTGACACCGGGTACTTATGAAGAGCTCAAAGTCAAAATTCTAAAAATACTTGTTGCCCCAAATATTTCCTTTAAGGCATCCACGTTATGACTTTTTCAGTCACGCTTCGTAGCTCACATAATTTTTTATACAGTCATGTTGCT
>DQCG01000443.1 GCA_003533825.1 Phycisphaerales bacterium | reverse complement strand
AAGATAATGGAGACTCTTGAGAAATGTGAGGAGGAGGGAATAAACGCAATAATCACGGCATCCTCGACGTATCTCAACAAATTCTGGGATCAGAGGGGTGGAAAGATACAGTGGATTGCGCAGACCCACCCAAAGGCAAACGACTTGACAAGCAACATACAAAAGGCTGTTGATAATGGAGCAATTGGAGCATACGTACAGGGCGGCGTCGGAGACAGCTTCGTGAAGAACGGCCGTGTCGATCTGCTCGGAAAGGCTGTCGAATTCATAAAGAGCAAAGGATTAATCGCCGGCATTGGCGGCCATTCGGTAGAAGTGCCTATTGCAGTCGAAAAAGCGGGTATCGACGTTGATTTTTACATGAAGACCCTGCACCACAGCAATTATTGGTCCGCTACGCCGAAAGGCAGCAGGGTGGAATTTAACGTCGACTCCGGCAGTCCCTACGATCACGATAATATTTGGTCCGTTAGCCCTGAGAAAACTATCGAATTCATGAAGAAGGTAGAAAAGCTGTGGATTGCCTTCAAAGTATTGGCGGCCGGTGCTATCCATCCGCAGCAAGGTTTTGAGTATGCTTTTGCAAACGGCGCCGATTTCGTATGTGTGGGTATGTTCGATTTCCAGATTACGGAAAATGCGCTTATTGCCAGAGATAAGGTATCCGCGAATTTGAACAGACAGCGTCCATGGAGAGCATGAGTGTGTAAAACGATTTTTGCACCACTCTATAGGGCTACATTCTACCCAGCCCGGATTATCCAAAATCTCTTAAAAGCTACTGAATGAAGTCGTGTGTGGCAGCCACACTTCGTACCACTCATACTGGTTAGATGTTTTCTATCTCTTCTATTGATGGCTCCGAGCAGGATGTTATGTCAATAATTTGATCAAGGCAGATAATTCCATAATGCTTGTATGGACCTGGATGTTCATCACACGCCAACGTATGCTTTTCTGTATAATCGAGATACCATGACTTACTGTATGTTCTGATCAACTTTCCTGAATATTGTGCTGATTTATCCGCAAAATCGAAACATTCGTTTAAGACGGTGTATACTATGTAGGAATCGAATAGCAATCTGTACATACGACAATCTTGAGTTGACTTAATTTCATATGCGTCGTTGAAAACTTCACCATCATCAATCTCAATGTCACGGGGAGGACCAATTATCTTGGCTTCAGCAACAACGATTTGAAGTGCTAGTGGTCCCGGCTCTGAAATGTCTACCAGATAAATAAACTCAAGTGAATTTATTTGTTCAATGATATTCATATGTCACTCAAATATAGTTTGTAGGCTGTGCAACTTGTTGCACACGCATGTCTATCCACTAACAAATAATATCCTCCACAGAATGTCGCCTGTCCCCAAGGGACTCGTCTGTTATTTGACATAGAGACATCATAATTATTATTCCCATATGTGCAAAACGAATTTAGCATATCCTATCCGTTCTTTACTTGTTCTCACGTGGAAAGACTAATTTTTTTGCCTTAAGAATATGTCAGAGTATCACTTGGCTGGTCATTGATTCTGAAGCTCAATCACTCCGGCGATCAGTTTCCAGCATACCGGTTCTTCATCCTCATCCCAGTCAGATGGTTTGTGAGGCATGCTCAATCCCCGCAATGGCATGGAGGAAGTATTTTAGGTCTGGTGCTTTTGCGAATCCGGCAAGCTGGGATGTGTTATTGAGCCTTATGTCAACAACACGAGATACTCCAGCTTTCTGCAAGCAAGTAAAGAATTCTTCAGCAGACTTCTTGGTAAAACCAATAGTGAAGAGTTTCATGCTTCTACGGTCACCTTCTTGTATGCTATTTTTTCTGCTTGTAAATCGTACGCTTTCTCAATAAGACCGGACATTGACGTTAAGTCTCCAAAAAGCTCCGGCTGGAGCTTATGAAAGTTAACGAGCCTTTTATCCGAGACCTCCTGCCGTTCTCCCGTACCGTCCCCCAGGATGTGAGTTATCTTCAAGTCCGGACGGAGCTTTTTCAATTCGCGACACACTAATATTGTTCTGTGGCATTTAATGGGATCGGATTCCGAGCACATGAGCGAGACTCTGTAATGTTCACCTTTCAGAAGGACTCTCTCTAATCCACTCTGGAAGGCTGGCAACCTGGCGATCAGGTTATATTTTGCCTGGCTATCAATGTAGCAATCCTCTTCGGATCGTTGTGCGCCTAATTCCCTGCCCAGGAATATGTATTCAATGCCGGCGTTTCTCAGGGCATTATCCAGTAATTCTTTATTGAAATGAGGTAAGTATTGGCTGTAGGGGCCGGATCGGACGTCAATTATCGTGGAAACCCGATATTCTATAAGTAACTCGAGGAAATGCTCGAATGTGTGATTTGAGTGCCCTATAGTAAATAGTTCTTTCATTCTAATATGCCTTTTCTCCTTTTCCGCTCCATCAATTACCATCCTAATATTATACAACACTTTTTGCAAGTAATTTAGTCTGATGGAAACAGATTTCCACCTAAAATAAAGGGGTCAGACATGCTCTGTAGAAAAGCTCATATAAATTACCTATTTTAAACTTGCGCGATGTTTTCGACTGTTGTATACAATCGAGAAAGAGCACTACATCTAAGTCTCCAAAAAGGATGGCACAGGTAGCATACCATGTCGCTAAAGATGCGCTGACTCATTAGTATCTTCGGGAAGCGGACAGGCTTCTGCCTTTACGGCGGGAACCTGCCTATCCTGCTTACTGCCGGAATTCCAACAATAATTGCATAAGTTGCGGTTCTCTGGTAGTATTATTTCGGTGCCGGTTCTCGGTACGCCGGGACGGGTGAATGCGAAATTCAATTTATGCTTTTTTTAAGAAAGGCCTGAAAATGAAAAACGCTGCACGAAACAATAAAAAATCGTTACAAGCCCTTATGCTCTTATGCTCGGTTGCTCTTACGCTCTTGTGTTTTCCGGCCGCTGCTCGTGCGGCCGAGCTGCCCAGCACGGCCAAGCTCGTTCCGCCCCAGACCATTCTGCTGGTGGATATTAACAATTTCAACCAGCTCCGGGCGCAGTTCGAAAAAACCAACGTCTACCGGCTCTACGAAGACCCGGCCATGGCGGCTTTTATCGATAATTTCAAGGCCAAATGGCAGGAAAAGAAGCAGGAGTCGAAACACGAATTCGTAAGGACCATCGCCGACGCCGGTGTCCTGCCGCAGGGCCGCCTGGCACTGGCCGTAGTGCTGGACGAGCAGGTAAAGGATGTCAATAATCCGCCCGTTCTGCTGGTCAGCCAGTGGGGCGAGGACATCGGCAAGGTCAGAGAAGCGGCAGACAAGATGATCCGCAAGGCGGTTGAAGACGGCGCCCGCCGGCAGACTGAAGACTATCGCGGCGTAGAAATCATAACCATCGAGAAGAAACCTCCCGAGACCGTGAATTATTGTCTGATCGACGATTGCCTGATCGGCTCGACCAGCCCGAACGTGCTGAAGTTCGTCATCGCGCAGATCAGGGGTGCCGGCAGTACCATCCTCGCCGACGACCGGGACTACGCCGCAACTGTAAGAGCGATTAATCCGAAAAGCGCAGGAAGAATTGATTTATACGTCAACATAAAACATCTCGTCAAGTCGGAACTGGCCGAGGATACCACCGGCAAGGTCAGGGCTATCGTAGACAACATGGGTCTGAACAATGTCACGTCGTTCGGCTGCAGCGTCGAGCCGGCCGGAGGGCCCGGGAGCTCTTCTTTTGCGAAGGCGATACTGAAGATCGACGGCGCCAAAATAGGGATTTGCAAAATGCTCGAAGTCGAGTCCGGGCCGATTCGAATGCCGAAATTTATTGCCGCCTCGGCGTGTTCGGTCTCCGTTGTGAATTTGAATATCAAAAAAGCGTTCGATGAGCTTACCAATATTCTGACGCGCTTCTCGCCGCAGATGGCGGCGATCCTTTACATGCCGGTTCTGCCGCCCGGCCCGCAGGGCGAACCGGCGCTGCAGTTGAAAGCCGATATCATCGACCATTTCGGCTCGCAGATAGTCATCGCCCAGAGCATTGACAAACCGCAGCCGGATGTCGGTGACGCAGGCTCGGCGAAGAAGGAACATTTGCCGGAGGCGAAGTCGATTATTGCAATCGCGATAGAAAATCGCAGCGCCCTTGAAAAATCATTGTCGCTCGTGCACGGCAAGATGATAGCGCCGGACAATCCCGAAGCCAGGCGTGAGCTTCTCGGCCACACTATATATACGGTCGACCTGTCGGGTATGGCTCCAATGCTCGGCGGCCCGCCCGCCAGAAAGCCGATGAGGGCGGCCGCCGGCCCGGTTGCTCCGCCGATACCTAAAATAGCGTTCACTGTCACCGATACGCATCTGATTTTCGCGACCGAGTCCGCCGTCGAGCAGGCCATTCGCACGCTGGGCAGCAGCGCCGAATCGATAGGCTCGGCAAGATGGTTCAATAAAGCCAGGTCGAACATTCCTTCGGTCGTCGGGCTGGCCGGCCTGCAGGACAATGCCGTCTCGGGCGAACTCTTATGGTCCACGATGCGGCAGTCAAAAAAGCCGGACAAGGCCGACAGCAAGGATCAACGCAACCAAATCGGCGTCGGGATAAGCTCAGGCTCGATCCTGCCGCAGGTGGCGTTTACGCAGGGCGGCGACGCACTGTTCGATTTCAGCCTGAGCCTGCTGCCCGAATTCGACGCCGTGAAGAAGTACTTTGGCCTGTCAACCTTTTACGGCATCAGCAGGCAGGATGGTTTCTTCTTCGAATTCAAGTACCTGAATCCGGAGGCAACCGAATAACCAACAGGGAGAATTGCTAATGAGCTGCCTTCGGCTGCAATAAATGATGTGCCTGTAGATTGTGCGCCGATTCTATGGCCATCCCTGACAAACCACTCGAATCATCCCCCCAAAATCCGCCTCAACAGCATTGCTCGGCGACAAAAACTCCTCAAAAACGCGTTAATATGGGGTAAGATTTTCTCAAGAAAATCAATCAAATGCGCGGGTAGTTGAAAACAAAAATAAAAAAGTTTTAAAATTTTTTTATTCCCTTCCCCACGAGCACTTACATTAAAAAAGTCGTCTACAATTTTGTAGATTTTCGCATCAAACGCGCAGGTCCGTCCAATTATGGGGGCGCTGTTTTTTGCCTCCGGCCGAAAGGCTTAAATTCAAATTCAAAATGTAAAACGCAAAATGACAATGTAAATATCGAAATTCTGCCTGTGGAACGGAAGAAGCCTCACGCTGGGCACAACTTCATTTTCATCTTTGATATCTAATTTTGCGATTTGATTTTTAATATTTGATATTCCATCCGGGGCGGCGGTATTACTTTCAACTTTTCCATCACGATTCCGGACAGGCTGTTACGGCCGTTCGTGGCAGTGGTGCTGTTGTACCGCCGGGCCCGCTACGGCTACGCTTTCCGCCGGATATCGCTGACACAGGGAAAGTACGCCATCGTCGACCCGGAAGATTACGAGCGGCTAAACAAACACAAATGGCACGCCAATAAAGCCAAAAACACGTATTATGCCGTCCGCAGGATTCATGTGGGTTTTAAAAAGTGGAAGCATATCAAGATGCACCGCGAGATTATCGACCCGCCGGACCATCTTTTCGTCGATCATATCAACCATCACGGCCTCGATAATCGCAAAGCGAACCTGCGAACCGCCACACCCATGCAAAACAGCTACAACAGGATACACTTCAGAAAGAATCCATCCTCAAAATACAAAGGAGTGAGCTGGAATAGATATAAAAAGAAATGGAGCGTCCAGATACGCTATGAGGGCAAGAGCAAGTTCATCGGATTCTTCGACAACGAAATCGATGCCGCAAAAGCATACGACAAAGCCGCAAAAAAACACCACGGCGAGTTCGCCGTACTAAACTTTCCGAAGTAGGTTTCCGGATTGGATCCGTGGATGGAAAATTTAACCATTGACCATATATTATATTATAATAAGATAATCGAATATCAGTATGTGGAACCCGTATTGGAGAATAAAATGAAATCCATAGATTTGGGAGTTGAGACCTCGATCATAGCGGATTTTTGCCGGCGATGGAAAATAAAGCAGCTTGCAGTTTTCGGTTCTGCCGTGATTGGCTTGGTTAGACCCGACAGCGATATCGACCTTCTTGTTACGTTCGCTCCGGATGCTGACTGGACTATGTTTGACCATTATCGTATGGAAAACGAGCTGGTGGAGCTTTTTGCCAGAGACGTTGACCTTGTGAACGTTCGTGCGCTTGAAGAAAATCCAAATCGCATTTATCATCAGCAAATCCTTAACAGCGCAAAGGTAGTATATGCGGCGTGATATATCAATCGAGATCCCAAAGCTTATCGATTTTCTCGAAAAACAGTTGCCGAACGAATCAAGCTGAGAAAAAAGGCTGAAAGTCTTGAAAAAATCGTAAATTTATGCCATAGGTATCGTCAATAGAAAACCTGTCCTTAGCAGAGCCGAATGGATAGGCAATTACAGAGGCCACAGAGGCCACCGAGAGCTCAGAGCAATAGTCAATAGTAAACTTGTGCCCGCGAAAGCGGGTATCGAAAATCGTAAATATACTTGGCTTGCCCCACCTGTATTCTAATCAAAGCGATCATCAAAACAGAATTGTTGGCAACAAATTTGTTGGAGAATTCGGAGTGCTCAATTTTCCGGAAAAAAGTAAAATTGACTATCCCTTGTTTGCCTAAAATGTACCGGACACCTTTAATTACCCCCCGTATTCCAGAGATCGTTTTCCCCATAGCCAAAGAGAACGCCACTCTCAGCAAACATTTCCCTGACACGATCTGCAGAAAGGACATTACCGAATGGGAGAGAGTCATCGAAATAGGAAAGCTGATCAAACACTGAAAAACCAATATTGCCGTTTTTAAGTGATTGTAATAAACTCGTAACCATTGTAAACCTCTCTGGCTTAAATTTGGGAGCAAAGCCAGGGAGGTTACATATAACTTCGGCCAGGGAGGCTGGAATTGTTAACGTTCGGCCCCAAAAAAATAAACGGTCGTGCGAGTGGTTTGAGTATGCGCGAAAGTCGATAAATGCATAACAGTGCCATTAGTACCCGACACCTTTAATTACCCCGTGCAGAACTTAATTTAAAAAGGAACATCAACATCTAATACTTCTGCTACGCTGTAATAGATAGAAAGGTGAGTTGTAATCTTCTAAATCCACCTGGACAGGAAGTAAAAAATATAAAAAAATTTTAACTTTTTATTGATTTTCTCGAAAATTATTATAAGCTTATACAAAAATTTGGATTCGCAGAACCAAGAGGTTTGAGCGTAAGTTGTGTTTTAATAAGGACTTGTGATATTGTGAAGGATCATAAATTTTCAACTTGAGTCGTAAAAACTTTGGCTATGCGAGAATTTATTAAATATAGAGTT
>DQCG01000157.1 GCA_003533825.1 Phycisphaerales bacterium | reverse complement strand
CTTTTTTGCCCGCGGGCAAATCCGGATTCTTCTGTTCGACGACCGACATCGCCCGCTGGACCGCCTCATCCAGCAGCTCTTTCAATTTAACGTTTTCGCCCGACCGCGTTTTTAACGGCGCGCCGTCTTCACCCAAAACGCTGCCGAACATCACGTGCGAAAGCTCGATATCATCACGCGTCCAGCCCGCCATCTTCGCAACCGCAAACAGCATCTCAAAATGCAGCTTCTGCCGCGAGTCGGTAACATAGACAATGGCATTCGCTTTTAGTTCGTTAATCCGATACCGAAGCGCTGCCAAATCCGTAGTAGCATATAAATACGCCCCATCCGACTTGCGAATAATAAACGGTAAAGGCTGCCCTTCCTTATTCCTAAATCCCTCCGGAAATACACATACCGCCCCATCCGACGGTTCCGCCAGACCTGCATGCCTCAAGTCTTCAACTACAGTAGGGAGGCTGTTATTGTAGAAGCTCTCGCCACAGACGTGTTCCTTCTTCAGTGTAGTACCAAGGTAGTCGTAAATCTTCTGGCATTCGTCCAAAGAGAGATCAACAATTTCTTTCCATTGTCTTAGTACCTGTGCATCCCCTCTCTGGAGACCTACAACGTATTCTCTGGATCCCTCTGCGAATTTGGGATCAGAGTCATATTCTTCCTTGGCATGACGATACAATTGTTCCATGTCCTCAAGGATAAATACATCCTCGGGTTTTGTCCCGAAAACCCCCTCCATTCGCTCTGCTGTATGGACGTGTAACATGTAATTAATGAGCATTCCGAACTGTGTGCCCCAGTCGCCGATATGGTTTTGGCGGATGACTTTATGGCCTAAGGTTTCGAGCATTCGGCAGATGCAGTCGCCGATGATTGTGCTTCGCAGGTGGCCAACGTGCATTTGCTTGGCGATGTTGGGGCTGGAAAAATCAACTACGATGTTTTTCGGCTCGGACGTTTTTTCTATGCCGAGGCCGGCGGTATCCTTATTGATTTCGAGCAGCTCGCCGGCGACGAATTCGGTCTTGAGCCGCAAATTGATAAATCCCGGTCCGGCCACTTCCGGCGGCTCGCAGATGTCGCTCAGGTCCAGATTCTTCAGAACCTCTTCGGCGAGCTTGCGCGGATTGGTCTTGAGCTTCTTCGCCAGTCCCATGATGCCGTTGGCCTGATAATCGCCGAACTTAGCATCCGTCGCCGGCCGAACTATAGCCGCACAATCGCCCTGTCCGGCAACAACTTCCATCGCCGCGCTGATTCTCTCTTCAAGTATGTCTAAAGCAGCTTTCATCTAACAATCACTATCAATGTCTTGAGAAGTATCCCATTTTTGTCATTCCTGCGAAAGCAGGAATCCATTTATCTCACAAAGTCATTTAAGTACTCAAAGAGTCAAACAAATCCTCCTAATTCGGGTTAGATTGTTCAATCAATTCAATCTTCCACTGTCTCTTCCATTTCTTCATTCGCTTTTCTCTTGCTATAGCGTCAAGAATGTTTTTGTATACTTCATAATAGACAAGATTATGAACGGCGTATCTCTGAGTAAAGCCTTCTACTATATTGTTTTTATGCTGATAGACTCTCTCGAGCAAATCATTTGTCACACCAATATAGAGGGTACCGTTCTTCTTGCTTGCCAAAATGTATACGAAGTATTGTTTCATCTCCTATGGATTCCCGCTTGCGCGGGAATGACAAGGGCGAATTCTATCCCTCGGGTCGATTTAAATAGTCAATAATCAATCGTCAATTTATGGCTTAGCTATAGTCAATCTCTTAGCGTCTCCCCAGAGCAGTTCGAGGTCGTAATAGTCGCGGTATTCGGCGTCGAAGAGATGGATTACGACGTCGACAAAGTCGAGCAGGATCCATCGTGCCTGATCGTAGCCGGCCCTGCCGAAACGCTGCTGGCCCTGCTCCCTCGCCGCTTGGCAAATTTCATCAGCTACCGATCGCATCTGCCTGTCGCTCGTGCCGGTGGCGATCATAAAATAATCGGTGGCCGGCGATATATCCCGAAGGTCCAGAACCACAATATCTGTGCAATGCCGCTCGGCCGCCAGTTTAGCCGCGGCCAGAGCGAATGTCTTTGCCTTTATGTTTCGCTTTTTAGTCAAATTTTATATCCTAATACTAAATAAAAAACGGGGCAGCCAATTTGGCCACCCCGATAGATTACAAATATTACACAATATCGTCAATAGATTCAATCTCGAAAGTGATGGTTAGAATGAATAACAAGATTAACGGCTGGAAAGAACGTTACTGAGAGCTGTGCTCCGAATAAAATCGGATATGCCCTTGAAACCGAGATTCATTGCCGCATTGGCAAAAAGCAGTTTCTCCTCGGCTGTCAGTCTGACGTTCACCTGCTC
Organism: Phycisphaerales bacterium; assembly: GCA_003533825.1. Classification (GTDB taxonomy): domain Bacteria; phylum Planctomycetota; class Phycisphaerae; order Sedimentisphaerales; family Anaerobacaceae; genus JAFGPJ01. Next base: position 1,949 of record DQCG01000157.1, on the reverse strand, counting down.
GGTACGCCTTTTCGCCGATGCGGGCTGCGGGGGTCTCTGGCCGCACTCAAGCATTGTCGCAACCGCAACCATAAGAGCATCCTGTGTAGCTCTATAGCACTGCTCCGGCGTCCTGGCATCTGCAAAGACGGTAGGAAGCTCGACGGAACTGCCGATGAAACCTAAGCTCTCATTGCGCTCGAGTATTATGCGGTAGTCGGCCACAAGCTTTTTGGCTTTACGCACAATTGATTCCTTAAAAGGCTTGTTAAGTGCCTTGGATTTCGCCCCGATCTTCGAGGAATTCTTTGAACTTCTTGACATATTCAGCATCTACCTTCTTATCATGTACCGGGATAAGCCAGGGAAGCTCTCCCTGCTTTACAAACACCCGGTACGACTCATAAATCTTTTGCAGCTTCCAGCCGTGCGACTCGAATAGCTCCAAAACTTCTTCAAAACTCACCTGTTCCTTCATTTCCTTGCTCCTGATGTTAAACTAAAAATGCACATAGCTTCACATAAATATTCAAAGCCAGAGCCTTATTCAGCGTAACATCAGGAAGCGGCCAAAACCAGCCTTTCTAACTGCCCGCCCGACTGCCTGATTAACGATTATCGGGTCCTTAAATTAATTCAAGTTATAGTATAGCCTAAGATATACAACGCGTCAAGAATTTTTTTCCGTTTTTCTTAAAATATTTTTTCAGGCTGGCTCTAATCTCCATCACACCAAATAAAAAACGGGGCGGCCGATCAGGCCACCCCGATAGATTACCTTCATAAGGCGTCTGCGTCAATAGCAGAGCTTTGAATGCGTGCTATTGGCCGCCAAGGTGGAGCCACTCGCTGATAGCAGGGGCGAATTTTACTATGACGCCCGAAAAGACTACGCTGACCATCGTCATCAGCTTGATCAGGATGTTCAGGCTCGGCCCGGATGTGTCCTTGCACGGATCGCCCACGGTATCGCCGACGACGGCGGCCTTGTGTGCCTCGGAGCCTTTGCCGCCATGGGTGCCTTTTTCGATATACTTTTTGGCGTTGTCCCATGCGCCGCCGGCATTGTTCAGCGTGATAGCAAGGGCAAAACCGGTTGTAAGACCGCCGACAAGCAGGCCCATTACACCCGCGACGCCCAGCAGCAGACCCGTCACAACGGGAACGATAATCGCCAGCAGGGACGGCAGAAGCATTTCCTTCTGTGCCCCCTTGGTGGAAATAGCAACACAACGGGCATAGTCGGGCTTGCCTGTGCCTTCCATGATTCCGGCGATCTCCCTGAACTGCCGGCGAACTTCATTCACCATTGCACCTGCAGTTCGACCGACCGCCTTCATGGTCATCGCACTGAAGACGAAGGCCATCATCGCGCCGATGAAGATACCACCGATGAGTTTCGGATTCATAATGTTGAGCCCATAGGCGTTGATGAAAACCATGATTTCTGCGGTCTTGACATTGATGGCCTCGCCGACGCCGTCTTTTGCGGCAAATGCAACTTCGCCGACCTGATAGATTCCATCGGCACTTTCGCTGGCTAATCGGCCGATCCAGATCCGGATCTCTTCGATATAGGCGGCCAGAAGCGCCATAGCGGTCAGGGCCGCCGAACCGATGGCGAAACCCTTGCCGGTTGCCGCAGTGGTGTTACCGAGAGAATCCAGGGCGTCGGTGCGTTTGCGAACCTCCGGTCCCAGACCGCTCATCTCGGCGTTACCGCCGGCATTGTCGGCAATGGGGCCATAGGCGTCGGTTGCCAGCGTAATACCCAGAGTGGCGAGCATTCCCACGGCCGCAAAGCCGATGCCGTAAAGACCCATTGAGATGTTCGAAAAGCCTCCCGCGAAGCCGAATGCACAGAGAATACCAATAACAATTGTGATAACCGGAAGGCCGGCAGAGTACATTCCCGTAGATAAACCGTCAATGATCGTGGTTGCCGGCCCCATGTTGGCCTGGTCGGCGAT
>DQCG01000352.1 GCA_003533825.1 Phycisphaerales bacterium | reverse complement strand
GCTTGTTCAGCAAGCCCTACTTATACGGTCAAACCACAGGGCATCAATGCCGCTCTGAACTTCGCGGTAATGGCATTTCACAAACTCGCCGAAGTTGAAGTTTACCTGCTCGATTTCCTCGTCTGTTACGTTGGCATAAACGAAGCTGCAAACTCTACACTTTGACAGGCAATATTTTCCAACCCGGCGTTCTTTAACGCCCGGCCCGTTACATACAGGACATTTTTTCATCATCATTGGACTTTGTATATTTTTTTGAACTCACAGCCCATGATATCTGGTACATTGCCCCGATAACAGCCATGAAAACTAATGAAGAAAATATTATCATCGACATTAAAAGCGCCTGAGATTTCTCTACGCCGTAGATGCCTAAAAGTCCTACCAGGGTGATCTCTCTGACGCCAAGATTGGCCACCGATATAGGAATTCTGCCCAGGACGCATATAGCCGCACATATCCACACCAATACACCTACAGGGGCGGCGACATTTGCGGCTCGGGCGGATAGGATATAAATGATAACACCGCCTATGAGGGTGTCGATGGTTGTCACCGAAGCAATCTTCAGATGAAAGCCTGCTCCGGCAGCTTGAAAGATTGCAATCTGGTCGAGTATTTCACGACCTTTTTGGCGTATTTTTTGAGGGAAAGGCTTAAGCAAAAAACCGAAACCGTCAGTGATTTTGCCGCCGGTTCGACTGTTTAAAAGCAGCAATAAAATAATGATCATAACTGCCAGTAAAATTCCGCAAATCAAAGGCAGCAACCACCGACTGCCTGCTTCTGTCTTCAGGAGTAGTACGGGATTTGTAATCATTAACGCGGCAAGCCCGAAAGCGACCATCACGAACATAGTTACCAGTTGATTGTAAACCATGCTGCTTAGAACATTGCTTCCCTTGCCGGTATCTTTTTTGAGAATATACCACTTTGCGCCCGTACTCAGCACTCCGGGTAGAATCATGCTGTAAAGCGAGGTGACCGCACTTGCTCTGAATATTGTAGCGATACCGATCTTACAATCCTGCTTTTTCAAAATAAGCCGCATCTTTATTGAGCGAATCCAGAAAAAGATTACGGTCAGCACCCAGGCGGCAATCAGCAACTGCCATTTTGCGGTCTTGACGGCCTGCCCGAATTGCCCCAGGTCGATCTGGCTGAAAACCCATACGAGCANNATTCCGGGAGAAAAGGTCATGCTCTTTCGGTCAGTCTTGCTTTTCTCCGAGAATCAGGACCTTCCTTGAAAGGGTCAGTTGTATTTTGTATAGCTTATGAAAGACTTTGCTCTTTGGAAATACTCCGTTAAGAAATCCGAAAGGCATACGAGAGACTACAGCGGAGATGAGCATGCCCACCACTCCGGTCATCGGGCCGGACAAATAGCAGTGCCTTATATTATTAAAACCGCCGCTGACCAAAAGCTGATGGAGCCGGCGCCGGGTCGTTACATAGCTGTGGGAAAAGTCGCAGTTGAAAAAGTTGTGCCGGTAATTCAAATAGTCCGGCGAGCATATCACGAACTTTCCTTTCGGTTTTAGAACTCCCCTTATCTGTTGTGTAATCTGCAGGGCATCCTGCATACTGTTCATGTGCTCCATGACATTTATCATTACGGCAAAATCGAACTGCCTGTCCATCTCGGGCAGCGGCGGCACCATTGCGCAAATGACGCCGGCCCCTCTTTTTTCGAGCGACTCGGCCATCTGCCGGTTCGGTTCGACCGCGAAGTATTCGGCTTTCGCTTCAAGGCAGGTATCGGCAAAAACGCCTCGTCCCGGCCCCGTTTCCAGAACGCTCTGGCCCGCTTCTATCCCGGCGTATTTGAAGATTCTGCCGGCAAAGGCTTTCGAAATCCAGTTGCCCGCGCCGGTAGGTTTGTCCTGCTGAAAATGGTCGTAAAAATATTCCTTTGTCATAAGAATACGCCTCTAACTGCTCATGCCTGACAAGCGACTATTCATCCATAGTTTTTTTTGCGTAAACCACGATTATATCTGATTTTTTCAGCAATGATACTATTATCGACCACGGCAGCAAAAGCATCCACAACAGCAGGGATTGCCTTATGCTGTTGTGATGTTTCGGGTCGATGTTATCGCCGAACAGTGCGTATTGAAGCGAGCCCCGCAGTCCCCACGGCGTTTTGTCGTATATGATTCCTGTCACCGTCAGGCCGTGCTGTTCCAGGAGCCTTTTCATCGCCGGCGGCGTCCAGATGCACAAATGACGCGGGCAGTCGAGATGATACCATTTGTCCTTGAATCTTTTTGCGTTGAAGCTCTCGAAGTTGGGAACGCCTATGATGCAATGCCCGTTGGGTTTCAAAAGACTGGCGATTCTCGCCGCGGTTACATGTGGATCGGGGATATGCTCCAGGTACCACCAGGCTGTGATAACGTCGAAAGAATCATCCTCGAAAGGCGCTTCGGTAATCGTGCCTTTGAAGATGTCGAGACCGAAAGAATTTTTCGCCGCCTCTACGGCCGCCACGGATATATCGACACCATTAACTTCGCAGCCTTTGTCGGTTTTGACACGGTTCAGGAACGCACCGGCGCCGCAGCCGATGTCCAGGATTCGGCTCTTTTGATCGAGCCGGCGATAGATTTCGTTTGTGATTTTAACGTTCGTTATCCACTTGATAAACTGTGCAATCACGGGCGTCTTTATCAGCCGGTTGTATAAAGAGCGGATTCCGGACGCTGCGCCTTTTGCCGCCGTCGTGTGGGGAGCATAATCCGAAGGATAGAGTTTGGCAGTCTCTTCCGGCACGACCTGCGGATTCATATAGACGAGCCCGCACTCCGAGCAGCGAACATAGCTGAATGCCCCTTCGATTCCATGCAGCCTGTCCCTTGCTTCGAAGAGGAATTCCGAATCTTCGCCGCCGCACAAATTGCAGGATATTTTTTCCGTTCTAATCATAACAGTTCACCACGGCAGCTTTTTTGCCCTTACGTAACGATGCAGCCTGGCGACGAGATTCCTTGCCGGAAAGCAAGTCAGAATCAGTCCGCCCCAGTTCTCGAAAGAACAGGGATACAATTTCACGGCCTTACAATAGTATTTTCGTGCCCGTCTGAGGTTGCCGTCGGCTGCCAGCCAGAACGCGGTGAGAAAATACGATCGTGAATACCGCTTTACTATTTTCTTTCCGATTTCGGCTTCTAACGTAGGATACTTTCGCAGAATCCGCTTTAACGCCGCCCTGGTTTTGGCGTAGCTTTTGACCTTGTTGGCCTGTTTCGACGTGCTGGCCTGGTGTCGCCGCCAGCAGCCTAACGGTGCGGGGTCGTAATGAACCTTGCTGATATGAGCGACCTCGATCCACTTCATATAGTCGCTTATCGGCCCCGGTTTTTCGAAAGGCCCCGGTTTTTCGAAAGGCCCCGTTTTTCGAAGTACGTCCGCGCGAACCATAACCGTAATCATCGGTGTAAAACAGTAGTGCATCGCAAGCATTTGGGCCGTGTCGCCGGATACGACGGGATAGACGTCGCCGAATTTTCCGATTTCTACGCCTTGCGAGTCTATGATAAGAGCATCGGCGAAGACCAGTCCCAGCTCCGCATCGCCTTCGAGCAGGGCGACCTGCTTTGCGAACCGTTCGGGCAGAACCACGTCGTCACTATCGACAAAACAGATGTACCTGCCTTTAGCCAGGTCAACACCGCGGTTGCGGGCGGCCACTACGCCCTGATTCACCTGAGTATGAATCTGCGCCCGTGATTGCGCACTTTTTGCGACCTCGACGGTTTTGTCTCTGCTGCCGTCATCGACTATAATAATTTCAAAATCCTTATAAGTCTGCGCTTCAAGACTTCTCAGGGTCTCGGCGATA
>DQCG01000559.1 GCA_003533825.1 Phycisphaerales bacterium | reverse complement strand
ATTCTTGACTGATTGAGAAGATCGTATTCTTGTAACTGCACAACTCGTCAAGACATTTACGGATGTACAGTTCATGTAAACCGCGCCTTGCCGGGTGGCTGACGTCATAGAAAACGTTAGCCGCGGGATTGCGATCCGGCATACCGGTGTCCTGAATGCAATTGGTCGGTCGCCAGGGGAAATCCACGTAATGCGCATCGGTTTCCAGCAGGGCGTGCTGCATGTAAAAGTTGAACAATAGAACGGCCCCTTTCCGATCACACAGTTCGGCGAATCTCTCCAGTCGGTCAAAGTACCAGGGATTGAATTTTGTCAGATCGTATTTTGACAGTCCGTCCCAGGATGTTCCTTTGCCGCTGCGTAACCAGGGCTGTTCCAGGAACGGCGGCACGACTTTATCGTCCTTGCGCCGCTTCGTATCGTGGGCGTCGCGCCGACGGTCGTACCAGAGTCCGAAGTTGTGCTCAAATCCCGGGTAGCCGTAACGCAGCATGTTATCGGTAAGCTTTTCCATCTCTTCGGTGCGGTTGGGTCTAATTTGTGCCGGGGCGTTTCGGGTCAGGTTGGGCCGCTGCCCCGCACGCCACCAACCATTATGCTGGGCGTTGCCCCACACCACTGAACCATTATGAACATACCAGCCGTCTTGCACCTGCAATCCCGCGTTAGACCGGGCAATTCCCAAGCCGGAAACCGCTCCGTGGCTGTCGGGATCATCACCCTTGGCAATGATGCTTATCGACAGGAGCACTACCAGCCAACACCGAAAGAAACATATATGATGTATTATATTTTGCATGTTTGAATCCTCTGCTCAGGCGCGTTCCTGTCGGCCCGGCGTCCTCTGCCGGTATATCGGTTTGATTCAGGGCGCAGGCGTTAGCCACTTTCCCGGTTTTCACGAAACAAGTCATTACTCACGGGATGGGCGGAATCAATAACAAATCCTCGATTACAGCCGCCAGATCCGTCTGGGGCATTTTATGAACCAGATAGGCATGGTTTGAAGTTGGGCCGGGAATCCATTGATTGCTTCCGTCTTTTTGGCTCACACATTTACCCTCCGGGATGGCGGTGAAATAATCGGATAGACCTCTGACCGCATACAACACGGCAATCAGATCCCAACTTGATCTTTCGGACACCTTGTATCCCTTAAAGAAATTTCGATAAAACGCCGGCACCGGATTATCCTTTGGTCCCTGGGCCACTAACCGAGCGCCGGTCATTACATCTTTACCCAAGCCGGTGAACATGATCTTACCGGGCCATTCGTTTATCACTTTGTGGGCAGCCGCTCCGTCCATGTGGAAATTATATTCACCTTCTTCTTTGGGTGAATTAGGCCAAGTACCGCCCATAGCTACCAACTCTTTGACCTTGGCCTTAACCAGTTCTCTTCCGGTAAGTGGGCTGTACCGATCCGGTTCGCTGTTGAGCAGGTCGGCCATGTTCGTAAGCCACCCCACGACCACGATAGCCACACTTTGGTCGGGCTGGGCTGCCAGAATCTTGCGATACATGGCAACAGCATCCGGAGCTTCGTCACTTGTAGTTAAATCATGGGGGTAGTCTGGGACACTGTCGTGGTACCATTCTTCGGGATTGGGACCGGTCTTCGAGGAGCCAATGGGCATATCCTCCCGGCCATAATAGGTATTGATTACATCGATGGCCGGTGCACACCAGCGATTTTGATTAGCGCTCATTGCCGCTAATATTTTAGCCTCGCCCCGATCGGCCAGGATATGAAGTATTGTCAATGCCCCCGCGTCATCCACATCCGTACCAATATCAGTGTCAAAGATAATTGGAACCGCTTGGCTGGATTCCAGAGATCCACCACTCCTGCAGCCAGTAAGCAATATCACAACTAAACCGACTACAACCGCTCTTGAAATTAACCACAAATATCTGGGCCGAATAATCATAACACGATCTCCTTATTCCACATAATAAGAGTGCATCGATCACTTTTGAAATATTAATTACATTGTGTAAAGTAACATATGCCGGCTTGATTGAGGACACAAGTAGAACCATACCAGCCAGACTTTCTTCGTTTCCAGGTCCCTTCAAAAACAACGCGAATCGGGTCCAAGGGGAGGTCTTTACAATTAAGCTCGATAGTTTTATTGGTCACGCGGATATCAAAACGGACATTGTGATACAGGATATTATTGACGGCAATTTCGGGGCAGGCTTTGGGCAGTCGGGGATTAATGACCAGAGAGCCGTCGGATCGTGCCCTAAGGCCGAGGAATCCGTAGGGGATGATCGAGGGCAAAAGGGAGCTTTCGTAAAACTCGTGATCGATACCGAGCCCGCCGCAGGTGCCGCCGCCCTGCAGAGTGCTTCCTCGTTTTTCGCCTTCGTAATATTTTCGGTATCCGCCTTCCGAATGCACTTCTTTTTCCCAGGCAAGGATTTCCGTAAGTCGTTGCCAGGCATTGTCCGGTCCGAGAATTTGCAGCCGAGCCCAAAGATCATAAAACGTAAAGCCAAGGACCGCTCCACCATCCTGGACCTGGTAGCCCCAGTCCAGGTTCTCGGGAGCCCACCAACCCTGCCCGTACCATTCAATATTACGGCGGGTGGTTGCCCGCGGACCGAAGCGCCAGCGGTAGATATCGGCTCCTGAGGAAGTATCGCCTTTAATAATGCGTTTGCCGCTAATCCAGTCCATGATCTGCTGACCATGGCCCAGATTTGCCAAATCGTACCAGATGGCATCGAGATTAAGAAAAGTATAGCCGTAATCGTGCTTGTTATCATTTTTATCAATGCAGGCAATAAAGCGGCCGTCTTGTTCATTCCAGAAAAGGGGGTTTGCAGTTTCTTTCACCTGGCGGGCGTGTCGGCGCAACTGCTGCGGATCCAATTTCGTTGTCCCGAGGGGAATGTTCCAACCGGGATTTTGCTCAATTGCTTCTTCCATCTCGGCCATCGCGAGAGTGGCGGCGTAATACTGGTTGGTGGCATACAAATCATCCCACCCGAAAGGTAAGATATCCCAATAGTTGTTGCCTATACCATGGCCGGAGTTAAAAGTTAGTTTTCCGTTATCATCTTTGTGCCAACTGGGCAAGCCGTCCTGGCCGGGCCAGGGATTGCGGATGTGATTATATTCCAGACCACCCATTACGGTCTGCTGATAACGCAGGGCCAGACGCATCCGATTAATCTGACGGCGTAAGAAATCCAGATCGCCCGTCCAGTTAAAATAACGACAGGAAGCCAGGATAAAAATCGGATTGTTGATCGTGTGACGGGTATCATAAACCGTGAAGAAGGAATCGATTTCGAATGTAACCTCCGATTCTCCCGGCGCAAGCGAGATACGAATCCGTTTGATTTTACCCTGCCATTGAGGATGACGGTACATGGTCATAATGGAATGTTGATATTCGCGAGACAGCGGCGTTTTGTCGGGATAGAAATATACGCGGCGGTCGGAGCTGTAATCCGTATCGGTCTCGCGCAACCATTCAACATAGGGGACCGTGTGATGTAGAGAGGCGTCGGAACGCTTCCAGCGAAGTTGCAGATACGGCGAATCGAAAGCATTGAGACTATAGCCTTTGGGAGTCGTTATAGCGGGCGAAGGTCCGGTAGCTTCCAGATGCCAACTATTATTTTTAATTCCCAGGGATTTGACATTGTGCAGCTCCCAGAGAGAAGCAGCGGTTTCGCCGGTATATTCTTTCCTATTCCATGTACGGAGATGCCCGCCAATCCAGCCTCGCACGCTTTTCAGCGGTTGAAAGTGCCAGCCGACGGTTTTGCCTTTCACTCGGGCAAGATCCTTGTGGGATTGACCCCAGGAAGGGAAAGGCCAACCCAGGTCGTGGGCTTGGGAAAAATGCTGGTGACTTGAAACATAACCTTCATTATCTATATATATCTCAAGTAGGAAACGACGATGGATGTCTTGAATCTTTTCTTTCGAGCCCCGGGGACAGGCGTTGCCGAGCCAGATGTCGGCGGTCAGAAGGTACTCCTTATTAAACAGGACCATGCTGTTGCCAAGTCGATGATGAAAGTGATACCAGAGAAAGTGACTGAGCAATTGGGCTTGCTCAGGGTGATTGATAAAAGTAAAGCGGGGGAAATTGTCCGGAACATTTTTATTGAGTTGAGAGACAATATTGGTTTTCGTGGTGGACGACTTACTTTCATGCGCAGCTCGAGTCAGGGGAACCACCGAAAAAAAAGGGATCACACAACACAAAAGATGCAATTCATAATTCCTATTTCTCATAATGACGCTGCCCCGGTCGTAGTCATAGGTTTGTTTGGCTACTCCATTGATTCATAGGTTATGCTACTTGTGATTTCGTGTCAACGGTTACATCTTCGGCCAGGTCCTTCAGTTTCGCCTCCAGCATCCACAACTACTGATAACTCACAAACCGCTTGAATCGCTTCTACATATCCAGCA
>DQCG01000560.1 GCA_003533825.1 Phycisphaerales bacterium | reverse complement strand
GTAGCTTCGCGCCTGCATTCCATTTTGAGAGATCGTGGCCACCCACACCTCCCGAGGCAAACGTTTCTCGCGTAGCCTTGGTCTTACCCGAGTGGCCGATGGTGCCGAGGTGGCTGTTGAATGAGCCCCGGCCCACATGCCCAGACTCAGTCCTATGGAAGTGCTTTGCAAGAATTTCCGTCGAGTGAATCCTTCAGGCTTGTTAGCCATAATAAATCTCCTCATCTTTTAGGATTATTCTCCGACCGAACGAAACGGCTTATCCCCCGGCGATAATCGCCCAGTTTTTGCCCAAACAGCAATTCATCTGGCTGGCGGCGTCAGCATCAGGTCCTCGATGACCTCGGCCAATTCCGCCTGTGGCATTTTGTAAACCAGATATGCATGGTTTTGGATGGGACCGGGGACCCACTTATTACGCCCATCCTCTTGGCTTACACATTTGCCCTCCGAGACGGCCGTGAAATAATTGGACATACCTCGCACGGCATAAAGCACTGCAATCAGATCCCAGCTCGATCTCTCAGTGACTTTGTGCCCCTCAAAAAAATTCCTGTAAAACGCCGGCACCGGATTGTCCTTTGGTCCCTGGGCGACCAACCTGGCGCCCGTCATGACATCGATACCCAAACCGGAGAAGACTATCTTGCCGGGCCAGTCGCTTATCACTTTGTGGGCGGCTGCGCCGTCCATGCGGAAATTATAATCCCCTTCTTTCTTCCTATTGGGCCAGACACCGCCCATAGACACCAACTCTTTGACCTTGGCGTTAACCAGGTCTCTGCCGTTGAGCGGACTATAGCGATCCGGTTTGCTGTTTAGGAGGTCGGCCATATTCGTAAGCCACCCGACTACTACAATGGTAACGCTGTTGTTCGGCTGAGCCGCCAGAATCTTACGATAAAGCTCGACCGCCTCCGGTGCGTCATCGCCACTGGCTAAATCATGCGGATAATCGGGGACACTGTCGTGGTACCATTCTTCGGGATTGGGACCTGTTCTTGAAGAGCCAATAGGAATATCACCCCGCCCGTAGTATGTGTTTATCACGTCGATAGCAGGTGCACTCCAGCGATTTTGATTAGCGCTCATAGTCGCCAGTATTTTTGCCTCACATCGATCGGCTAAGACATGAAGAATTGCCAAAGCGCCCGCGTCATCAACATCGGTTCCGGCATCCGTATCGAAAATAATGGGTACTGCCGTAGGAGTGCTCGCAAACCAACCAACACCACAACCGCCAACGAACGATACACCCAAACTCACGGCCACAACCGTGAAAAAGAACAGTGGATTTTTAGTCATCTTGCATCTCCTTCATATCTCCAATAAATGGGAATCGCGCGACAAATCAGACAGATATGAACTGGCAAATGGAATCAAATGTGAAGTGCCTCATCTCTGTCTTAGTGAAAAAATTTAGACTCCATCCCCGTCGGTTGCTTGCCTCTCGAGCAACGTTCTGCCGCGAAGAGGCAACTGCGTAAGTCGCTTGCTACTGCTGGGACCGGTGATGCTGTCACAATTCACTCGTGCCCTCTTGCGTCTTCTTGAGCGGATGCGGACATCCAAGTATTAATATCAGTGGTATGGCCGATGATGGGGCCGTGGGTCAATACAGCCGTCTTAGCAGAGGCGTGCCGCACCATAAGGGAATTCACGAATCCTAATGCTACCGAGAATACCCTTCTCGAATCCAACATTTCAAGTTTCCCATCGGACAATGACTTGCTCCTTCGTTACAACCATGTCAAACAATGATACACCATTGGCCGGAGCAACGCAAGATTAAAGCGGAATCGTTTGATAGAAACGCGTTGCTTAATTATTATGGAGGATTACTGATGGTCAAAAAGTATATTGTTCGGCTTTCGGAGGAAGCACGGAGTCGGCTGCGAGACATCGTAAAAAACTGAAGGGAACATCCCAAAAACTGCCGCATGCATGGAGGATGTGCTGGAAACCCATGCTCAGCCGTATGACGCGGCGTTTCCGGTCGTTTGCACGGACGAGCGGCCGCTGCAATTAACGAAGGAAACACGGGAGCCGATTGCCGCGACGAGTGAACATCCCTGGCGGGTCGATTACGAATACGAATGGGCGGGAACGGCCTGTATTTTTATGTTTGCCGAGCCGTTGTCGGGATGGCGTAAGGTTAGTGCTCGTCCACGGCGCACGAAGGTCGATTGGGCGTTGGAGGTGGAAGAACTTCTTCGCACTCGTTATGCGGATGCCGAGAAGGTGATGCTGGTTTGTGACAATTTTAACACGCATACGCGGGGCGCCTTTTACGAGGCGTTCGAGGCGAAAATTGCCCGCGAACTTGTGCGACGGATCGAATTTCACTACACGCCGAAACACGGCAGTTGGTTGAACATTGCTGAATTGGAAGAATCTGACCATGCACAGGGTGCGTGCAAGAACAATATGCCAATCTGGATAAACAGAATGAACAGTACTTTGCAGATCTTGGAAATTCTTATCATCTTATGTCTAATTGAATTGGTCCAATGTAGTCGTTGGCGATAACCACGTCGTCGATATACAAGTGGTGAACACTTTTAGCAACCCAACTCCCGCCCAAGTAGACATTCAGCCAGACCGCCTCAATCCTGAGTTTATCAACCTCGCGCATACGAACATCTGTCTTTTCAAAGGCCGGTTGTCCATCGACCCAACCTCGCAGAATACCATCGTTTTTGCCTGGTGTATTCATCTTTGCGTACTGTTCAATGCAATACCAGCGATTGTTTTGAAGGTGGCCCCGTTTTTCCGTGTCCCATATCCAATTGGATCCGTATCGGCCCCTCATATCCGCATGATAGCAATAATAGCCGACAGGCGTTTTCCCATCGAGCTGCTTTTTGAACAGACCACGAGCCGACCATCCGTTACGTCCGTCCGACGGACGGCCACCCCAACCAGCCCTTCCATAGGTCCCTGAGATACCGGGCAGTTTACCCCCGCCTGCCGGATTCCAGTCGTCGGCGAACCTCAGATAGTAGCGGAAGTAAATCTCTTGAGGTTCGGCACCTGTCTGACTTTTAAAACGGTACATGATGCTGGCGCCGTAATGGCCGCCGCGGTCAACCTTAACTCGCATCGCCTTGCCTGCCAGCGGCTCGAATTTCCTCGCCGGATCGGATGAGACTACCTCGATGCGTTCGGGCCTGCTGAGCATACCGAATTGCTCGTACCATTTGTCCGACTCGAAATCGCAGAAGAAAATGATATCATTTCTATCGCGCGATGATGGTTTGGCTCCTTTGAAGTATCTATCTGCAAAGTCCATATAGCGGAGCCAGTCGTATTCAGTCAGGCCATGCCCGCCGGTGCGGATATGATAGCCTATCCTGCCCTTTTGGATTGGATTATTTAGAGCGGGCATCTTATCGACCTGAAGACCCTTAAGCCCCAGAAGTTTATAAACCGGCTCTGCATTCTTGCAGGAAAGAAACTCACCCCGCGGATCGGCCCAGAG
>DQCG01000397.1:298-3071 GCA_003533825.1 Phycisphaerales bacterium | reverse complement strand
ACGATGCAGAACCGCTTTATGTAGTCGTGTCCAATAGCACAGGCGCACCTGCGGTAGTGGTTCACGATGATCCGGCTGCGGCAAACATCAACGTTTGGACTGAGTGGATCATTCCGCTTCAGGCTTTAGCTGATCAGGGCATCAGCCTGACGAACGTTGACAGGATTGCGATTGGTATTGGAATCCAGGGGAATATGACGATCCCCGGCGGTTCCGGTAAGATATATGTCGACGATATACGGCTGTATCAGCCGACAGAGGCTGCTGAGTAGCAAAATCCGCTGTAGCGGAAATAACAGCAGTACTTGAATGATTCGGGGTCTATGCTGATAATGTATGTGTTTAGCCTGCTATTAGTATTGATAGTGACGATTTAGCGGCTAATTCTTCCGTCAAAAGTGTTAATTGCCGACAAAGACGGATGATTTCGGCTTCAAAACCTGCGTATCAGCATTGGTTTCAGGCTAAACACGTACCTGATAATTTCAGCATAGGCCCCCTGTTTTTTGCTATTCAAACAGGATGTACGCATGATTATTGATAGATTTTCCTTGACGAAGATGTGGTTAATTTGGTACAAATGGGTACCGATAAAGGCTTTGGATTATAGGTCTTTTAGTATATAGGTCTGTCATAGTTATCTTGAGAGAGGGTGAACTACGTATAGCAATAGGGTTCCAACCAGGAATTTTTCCTTTGGAGTAATGATTCCTGAATTTTAATTTATTGTTCCTCTTTAGCTCTCCGAAAAAAGGAGGTGGTATCAGGGAGTAAAATGTTCATATACCGTGCAAATAGAAAAGAGAAAGCAATGATTATTATCGGTCGCTTTGGTTTGTGGCCAAAGCGTTATTATCTTAATCCTATTTTAGGGAGAACTATTATGTGTAGAAGACTAATTTATCTGGTTTCTTTGGTTTTTGTGCTGAGCATTGCAGCTAATGCCTCAGCCGACCTCATTCTTCACTGGCCGTTTGACGATGGCTCGGGAACCACTGCCTATGACACAAGTGGCAATGGGCGCAATGGCACGATCGTGGGTGATCCCAAATGGGTGACCGGCATGATTGGCGGCGCCCTCGATTTCGGTGGTGACGGCGACCACGTGATAAGCACCGCTGCCGGAAGCGCTGTGAATGGCTTGAGCACGTTAACAGTCGCTCTGTGGATCAAGTCCGACGTGATTGGCACAGATAGCGGTTTCATCATCTTCGAAGACCCCCAAGGAAGGGACACCAGGAATATCCGCTATGACCAAGATATGGGCGGAGGCCTCTTGAACGGGATCAAGTATGGGGCGTGCGTCAATCCAGGCGACACTGATGATGACGAAGACGAGAGCCCGCCCGACGTTCAGACCACCGAGTGGCAGCACATTGCGGTGACCTGGCAGAGCGGAGTTGGGGCTTTTCCAGCCGGGGTGAACTTGTACATTGACGGAGTGTTGCAAACCCCGTCGACTGACGAGCCTAGCGCCGAAGGCGTCTTGACGGATTACGACAGGGTGATTGTTGGCAAGGGCGGCAAAGACGCCAACGGAGGCTGGGACGGTCTGATCGACGATGTACGGATATACAACGAGGTAATGTCGGCCGAACAGATTCAGGGTATTATGTTAGGTGAAGGATACCCGTTTGCTATCGGCCCCGACCCGGGGGACGGTGCCTTGCATGCGGACACGTGGGCGAGCATTAGCTGGCGGGCGGGAGATTATGCCGTCTCGCACGATGTATACTTCGGCGATAATTTTGACGATGTAAACAACGGTACCGGCGATGCCTTCAGAGGCAATCAGGACTCGGAGTTTTTCGTCGTGGGCTTCCCCGGATATCCTTATCCGGACGGTCTCATTCCAGGAACAACTTATTACTGGAGAATCGATGAGGTCAATGATGCCGAACCCAACAGCCCGTGGAAAGGTGATGTCTGGAGCTTCTCAATTCCTCCCAAGATTGCGTATACACCCGAGCCGGTTGATGGTGCCGAGCTTGTGGACCTGGATGTGAAACTTAGCTGGACGGCAGGCTTCGGCGCAAAACTGCACTATGTGTACTTCGGCGAAGATTTTGATGAGGTGAACGATGCTACAATGGGTATTCCCCAGGGGACTACAACCTATACACCCGGCACACTCAAATTGGCCAAGACTTACTACTGGCGTATCGATGAGTTTGATGCCGACGCTACACATAAAGGCGAAGTCTGGAGCTTCACTACCGAAGGCGCCGTAAGCGGCCCGAATCCGGCTAACGGTGCTGTGGACGTGAGTCCGACACAGATTCTTACCTGGGATGCAGGAGCGGTTGCCGCTTCGCATGAGGTATACTTCGGTTCAGATGCGGATACCGTGAAGAACGCTACGAAAAGCTCACCTGAGTATAAAGGTGTCAAGGCTCTCGGCGAAGAGAGCTACGATCCCGGTATTCTTACGTTGAATACCGCGCACTACTGGCGAATCGATGAGGTCAACGGCGCCAGTACTGATAGCCCGTGGGCCGGCAACGTCTGGAGCTTTACAACCGGCAATTTCTTTGTCATAGACGACTTCGAGGATTACGATGCCGGTGACAACCAGATATGGTTTGCCTGGCATGATGGGCTTGGCGCCGGCGTGCCGGGTGTTGATCCTTATGTTCCCGGCAACGGGACCGGTTCTGCCGTCGGTGACGAAACCACAGCCTCTTATACCGAGGAGACTATCATCCACGGCGGCCTTCAGGCTATGCCCCTTGTATTCGACAACAACAAACAGGGCTTCTCGAAGTATTCGGAA
>DQCG01000397.1:0-159 GCA_003533825.1 Phycisphaerales bacterium | reverse complement strand
GTCGAGAGTGTCGAGCAGACCGATAACTGGGCCAAGGCCGGCGTTATGATTCGCGAGACGCTTGCTGCCGGCTCGAAGTTCGCTGCTGTTTACATCACGTCGACCAACGCAGACGGCACCGCTACGAACGGATGTAGATTCCAGGCCCGGTCGGATGCA
>DQCG01000669.1:6670-18943 GCA_003533825.1 Phycisphaerales bacterium | reverse complement strand
TAAAGACGGCCAGCGTTTTCGTGCTGGCTGTGAAGGCAGTATCTCGGTGTTAAAACGCGTCTTTAAGCTTGGCCGGTGCCTTTTCAAAGGATTTAAGAATTATGCAGCCAGTGTAGGCTGTGCGGTTTTCTGCCATAACCTTGTCTTGTTGACGCGGTTATGACTAAGAAGTGCCGGATACAGACTATTTTAAGGGTGTCTTTAGAGACAGTCTGTCCAGAAAACTGAATTTTTAACTTTTTAAAGAGCGTTAGCGGACAGTTCAACAAAAATGATGACGAACTGACCTTGTCCTAAATTGGACGGTTAATTTTTTTTCGTCTTTACTGCTTTCCGCAACAGGAACTAATTAAGCAATTAACAGCAATTGGTGTGCCAGTATTTTAAGAATAGACCTTGGTAGATGGTAAGTGATTGTAAAAAAGACACTTAAGGGTATTGAAAAGATATTGATAAGTCTCGAATATTTTGCTGCCGGCTGTGTTTGTGGAGAAATATTCCTGGGCATAGGTAAATATTGCCGGTTCGTGTTCGGAAGGCTCGCTCGTTCCGCCAGATCTGTCTGGATAACATCGGGATAAGGGTATTCTGAAATACACTATTAGAGGCACTCGGCATGTAAAGAAACACTAACTGTTGTATAAAATCCTGACATTACTATTGCTGTCAAACGAAGAGGTTGTTTGCACCTAATGGATTTTATTGCACGTAAAGGGGATTAATGCGCTGAAAATGGCCGGTATTCAGCATTTGGCACGATTATTGCTGTTTTTAATAAGCAGACAAGGTTTGTGTGTAAATATTAGGAAGCTTCTGATGTCAAAAGCAGACAGCATAGTAGATATTATCGATGCCGGCATAAAGGCTGAGAACCTTCGCCAGCAGGCGATTGCAAATAATATTGCCAACCTTGAAACTCCGGGATACCGCAGGATTGATGTCAAGTTTGAGCAGTTACTTGCCAAATGCCTGGCTTCATCCGAGGAATTCGACCTCGACGAGGTTGAGGCTCAACTTTTTCAGCCTAAACAGACGCCTGTAAAATCGAACGGTAATGACGTTAATTTGGAAGACGAGGTGGGGAGAATGATAAAAAATACGCTACGTCATAAAGCGTATATTCGGCTGCTCAGCAAGAAATACAAGCAAATTGAGTTAGCAATAAGCTTAAAGTGATGTTCCATAGATGGTTACAGACTTTTTGCGTGTAGAACCGGGATTAGAAAGGAATTAGAAAAGGAACAGAACAGATGGAAATTGACAATAGCTTCGGTCCTGTAGATATAGCGATTTCAGGTTTGCGGGCACAGGGCAAACAGATGAAAGTGATTTCATCGAACGTTGCCAACGCCCGCACAACCGATGCCGGCAAGGGCGAGCCTTACCGCAGGCTTCAGGCCGAGTTCACAGCCGATGGTGATTTGGGCGGCGTGGAAGTGGACAAGATAATCCCGGATATGAGTGACTTTCTCAGGATTTTAGATCCCGGGAATCCGAAGGCGGATGAAAATGGATATGTCGCTATGCCGAACGTCAATTTGCCTGTCGAGATGATGAATCTTAATCTTGCAACACGAATGTATCAGGCCAATATAGCGGTTTTGAAACGCTATCAGCAAATATTGGAAACCACACTCGAGCTACTTCGATAAATTAGGGAATAACCAATTATGAATGTAAATGCAGCAAATATGATCGGCCCCATGCAGTCCATACAGCCTGGATCCCGTCCTGAGTCTCCGGGGATGCCGAAAGTAGGAAGCTCCGATGGCAGGAAAGCGGGTTTTGCAGATACGGTTAAGGCTGCCGGGAAATACATATCCAACGTCGATGACCTTCAACAGTCATCGGATGCATCAATTAAGGATTTGTTATCCGGCAAGAGTGAGGATATTACTTCTGTGGTCTCGGCTGTGGCTAAGGCTGATATGAGTTTCAAGCTTCTTGTGGGAGTTAGAAATAAGTTGATTGAAGCGTATAAACAGACAATGAATATGCCGTTGTAATGAATTAACAAAGGGATTCGATGGGTTTTGCCCAAAAGATAAAGTTAGTTTGGCAAAAGATCGGCCTGGTTCAGCGGGCTTTGCTCGTTGCGATAGTATTGACGTTTGCGATAGTCGGAGTGCTGCTGACTCACTGGGCACGCAGGCCTGATTTAAGGATGCTGTACCAGGATCTTGCTCCCGAAGAAGCCTCGGAGATTACGGAGAAGATCAGTGAACAGGGAATAGTTTACGAATTGCGAAACGGCGGAACAAGTATCTTCGTTCCGAAAGAAAAGGTTTATCAGCTTCGTCTGGACATGGCAAAAGAGGGATTACCGGCGGGCAAGCAGGGCGGCTACAAGATATTCGACAATGAGAAAATCGGAATTAGCCCGTTTGTACAAACCGTCAATCTCAAACGAGCACTTCAGGAAGAGCTTGCCAAGAGCATACAAATGATTGACGGTGTTGTTCACGCCCGGATCCATATAGTAAGCTCGGAACAAACACTATTCACGTCCGATGCCGGCAGGACAACCGCTTCGGTTGTCCTTCGATTGAGACCGGGTTACAAACTAAGCGCTTTGAACATAGCCGCAATTACGCATATGGTTTCCGGTAGTGTTGAGGGGCTGACCACAGATAATGTAACCGTGATAGACAGTCAGGGGCGGCTTCTTTCCAGTCAGACGGACCAGACTATGGCCAGCGGGGCCGGTACCGTTCAGGATTACAGAGAGAGGGTGGAGCAGAATCTGGAGGACAAGGTCGAGGAGATGCTGACCATTGTTCTGGGACCCGGCCGGGCAAAGGTGCGGATTCATGCCGTTATTGATATGAACAGTGTTAGTACGGTAACGGAAAAGTTTGAGCCGAAGGGAGTCACAACAAAGGAAGAGATTACAAAAAATAGCGAGATTCCTTCCGAGAGTGCGTCGACGGAGGGCCAGGCGGCCACATCGGGCAGCACAAAGAAAGATGAGACGATTGTAACCGAATACGAGGTTGGCAAGACCGTCAAGCAGGAGGTTGTTTTGCCGGGTGAGATAATATCACTATCGGTCGCGGCCGTTGTTGACTTGTCACCGGCCGATGTCAATGAAGCGGGAGCCGGCGGGCAGGCTGCAAAGGCAATGGATCCCAACGATGTCGAAAAACTTATTGAAAACGCACTTGGTCTCGATCTTGCGGGGGGGGACTCTCTTAAAGTGGTTGACGCAAGATTTCATCGTCCGGCCGAATCGCTGCTGGACGAAGAGCTGTCCGCAGGGCTTGATTTTGTAGCAATTGCGCGCCAGGCTTCTTTGGGAATTATGGCTATTTGTGCACTGCTCGTTCTGCGCATCTTCAAAGGTGCGAAGAAAAAGGTGAAATCGGAGGCCGCGCCGGGACAACTTGCAGGAGGCGAGGGTGCCGCTGGTCTTCTTCCCGGTACGGCAGGGGGGTCGGAACCGATGATATTACGCAGGCAGATAACCAGTGCTTTGGAAAATAATCCCGAACGTGTCCGACAATTATTTACCAGTTGGATTGAAGAAAAAGGGGATTAAATAGATGGCATTGACTGGTAAGCAAAAAGCTGCAATGTTATTGATGAGCCTGGATGCCGCTACTGCTGCGGAACTGGTCAGGGGTCTTGACACTGAGGTGGTCCATGAACTGACGGCGGAATTGTCACATCTTGACGCCGCCGGTTTTAAGAACAGCAATAAGAGCACCAAAATTGTGGAGCAGTTCCACCATTCGTTGCAGGCCCGAGAAACATTTAAGCTTAACGGCTTTCTCAACGAAGTGCTAAAAAGCACGGTAGGCGTCGAGAAAGCAGGGCAGATTCAGACGCAGATACAGGAAGTTTTGAACAACCGCGATCCTTTCGTAACTATTCGTTCCGTTGATTCGCAGGCGTTAGCATCCGTTCTGGAGAATGAGCACCCTCAAACCGCCGCGGTAATCTTATCGGAATTGCCAACGGAGAAGAACCTGGAGGTGCTCAGCTTTTTGGACGTGGGCGTCCGATTCAGTGCAGTCCGAAGGATGTGCAGTTGTGAGAAGGTGACTTCGGAAGCAAAAAAGCGAATAGCTGAGTCGGTTTGCAGACGAATTGAAATTTTCGTTCCGGGTGTTGCGGATGAGGCGTTAGCGGCCCGGCCTGAGCAGTCCCTAAGGAAGGTGGCTGTGACTTTGCGAAACCTCGGCAAAGAGATTCGAGACGGCCTGGTCGGCGCGATACAAGGCAAAAGCCGCCGGGTAAGTAAAATTGTTGCGGACTTAATGATAGTATGGGCGGATATACCGCAGGTGGCGGACGAGTCACTGAGGAAGGCTTTGAGGGGGATTGGTGCGGATATATTGGCGTTAGCATTACACAAGGCTGACGAGGCGATTGCCGAAAAGATCAGGTCTAATATCTCCGGGCGAACTGTTGCCGCTGTCGATGATAAGGCGTCATTTATGCCGGCTCCCGGGAAAGAAGATATTGAAGGTGCACGTGATAAGATTGTCCGGGTTTTACGGGAAATGAATGATAAAAGCGAACTTGTATTTGTGGAAAACGAGTGTGATTTCTGACGAAGTCGAGGCTAATATTTTCGAGCGTAGAATGGAAACTGCCGGTCTTGTAATTGGAATCGTCGGAAAGAAATTGATACGGAAGGTTTAAGAAGAGGAACTACGTATATGGCATTGCCGGGTAAACAAAAGGCTGCAATTTTGCTGATGAGTCTGGATACTTTAACCGCCGCTGAACTGCTCAAGGGACTTGACGCCGGTGAGATTCAGGAGATCGCCATAGAGCTGGCGCGAATCGATGCGTCGGAGCGGCGGGATCTTAGGGAACAAGCGAAGGTCGCCCGAGAGTTCTGTAACTCGCTTCAGAAAGAGCAAAACCAGAGATTTAGCGTAAAGACATTTCTCAACGACATGCTTGTAAACATTCTTGATAAAGACAAGGTTGAGAAAATTCATTCGGAGATTAAAAAAGCGACGGAGCAAAAGGACCTGTTTGTAGATATTCGTATGGCCGGCACGGACGAATTGGTTCTTGCGCTGGAGGGCGAACACCCGCAAACGATTGCGGTGGTGCTTTCGGAGCTGGCTCCAAAGAAAAGCCAGGAGATTCTGGCGCTCATAAACGAAGATGCCCGCCTCAAGGCGGTTTGCAAGATGACGAATCCGGAACAGATGGGCGGCGGAGTGAAGCAGCGGATTGCATCTACGATAACCAATCGGCTGAAAAGCTTCAAAGGGGAGACCCTTGTGGAGAGACCGGAGCAGACTCTAAGGAAACTGGCTATTGTGCTCAGCGGCCTGGAGAAAGATCTGCGAGACCAGCTTCTTGGTGAGATCGGCAAAAATGACGAGGAGACGGCCACCATGGTGAGGCGTTTGATGATGACGTGGGAAGATATTACGTCGGTGGCGGACAGGTCTTTGCAGGAAGCGCTGCGGGCCGTGGACTCTACTAAATTGGCAGTGGCGCTTTATGGGGCGGATGAAGAGATCGTACAAAAGATACGCTCAAATATGTCCGAGCGGGCCGTGGCAAAGCTTGACGAAGAAATCTCATTGATGCAGGAGCCGCTGCAAAAAGAAATTCTTGATGCGAGAGAAGAGGTCGTCAAGCCGTTGCGTGAGGCCAATGAAGAAGGTACACTCAGGGTGACAGGGCGATAACAGAATGTCCCAGACACTTACAGTACATATTGACAAGCCGATTACCTCAGCAAAAGTCCTGGGTGGTTTTACCGATACCGTTGGGAGTGAATTGTCCGATCCCGGCCGGGCTGATTCGGGAGCGAACAACGAGAAGGTTCTGTTACAAGATTTAGAAGCTCAGAAAGCTGTTTTTTTACAGGCTTGCCAGACACTTGACGGCGTGATTGCCAGGCTCAATCAGTTTTGCGAGAAACTGTATGCCGGGCACAGAGAGGAAATCGCCAGGCTTTCGGTCGAAATCGCCAGGAAAATTTTGATACAAAAAGTGGAAAATGGGGATTACGAAATAGAATCTATCATCAAAGAAGCACTCGGCAATAAACCGGGCAGTCAGAATGTGAAAGTGCATTTAAATCCTGAAGATCTTGCGAAATGCCGGAAGGCTCAGCAAGACGAGCCGGGCGGCGTTTTAGCGGGCATTGAGTTGATTTCCGACCCGAATATCGGGCGGGCGGAATGTTTGCTTGAGAGCCCCAAGGGGATTATCAAATCGATGATCGATGACAATCTGGAACGAATTGGCAAAGCGCTTAAGAAAGCAAATTGAGTTATGGCTACAGGTGAGGTTATACAAAACGGGATTGATTTTGAGGGATTTCACTCGGCGCTGCGCAGTGTAAATCTGTTGGATTGCCAGGGTTTCGTGGTCCGGGTCTCCGGGCAGACGGTTGTATCCACCGGCCCTTCAATAGGTTTGGGAGAACTTTGCAGTATCCGGATTCGAGATGGTCGGGGAGTGATGGCTGAGGTGGTGGGATTCCAGAATGACCATCTTATTTTGCTGCCGCTCGAGCATATAGAGGGCATATCACCGGGCGATACGGTGACTGCACGGACCACTCCACGCCATATTTCCCTGAGCGATAGTATCCTGGGCAGGGTATTAAACGGGCTGGGAGAACCTATAGATAATAATGGGCCATTGGTCGGGAAGGACAAGAGGGCATTAGATGCGAGCAGTCCGGCAGCTCTTAGCAGAGAGAAGATTACGAGCCATTTGGCTTTGGGCATAAGATCAATAGATGGAATGCTGACCTGTGGCAAGGGACAAAGAATAGGAATTTTTTCAGGCAGCGGAGTCGGCAAGAGCGTTCTGCTCGGTGACATTGCCAATTCGAGTGAGGCGGACGTCAACGTTGTTGCATTGATCGGCGAGCGAGGCAGGGAGGTTAGGGAATTTCTCGATTCGGACCTCGGTCCGGAGGGTCTGGCGCGCAGCGTCGTTGTCGTGGCGGCCTCGGATTCACCTCCGATTCAGCGAGTAAAGGCAACATTCGTGGCCGTGACAATCGCCGAATATTTCAGAGACAAGGGCAAAAATGTTTTGTTTATGATGGACTCACTTACCCGCTTTGCCCAGGCTCAGCGCGAGATAGGTCTTGCGGCAGGTGAGCCTCCGGCTACCAAGGGCTACTGTCCGAGCGTTTTTTCACTGATGCCAAGACTCGTCGAGCGCTTAGGCTGCGCCGAGTACGGAAGTATCACGGGTATTTTGACGGTCCTGGTTGAGAATGACGATTTGGCCGATCCTGTAGCGGATAGTGCCAGGAGTTTGCTGGACGGGCATATAGTCCTTTCGAGAAAATTAGCCCAGAGGGGCCATTATCCCGCGGTGGATATTCTGCAGAGCATCAGCCGGTTGATGCCCGCCGTGACGAGCAAAGAGCACAAGATTGCCGCTCAAAAACTTAAAGAAATATACGCCATTTATATCGACGCCGAAGACCTGATAAACATCGGGGCATTTTCGCCGGGCAGCAATCGGCATATTGACGGGGCGTTAGCCTTGATCGACAGGATAAGGGATTTCCTTATTCAGCCCGTTCGTGACAGAACGGATTTTGCGGAAACTGTCAGGCGCTTGACTGTTATTACCAAATCATGGGATGAGCTGCTGGGTGCCGGATCGCAATAAATAACTTCCGGCGGACCGGAATTGAAAGTGGAAAATTGGAAATTAAATGAAACGTTTTGTTTGGCGGTTGCAACGTGTTCTTGAAATTAAAAAAAAGGAGGAACAGAAAGTCAGGGCCGAATTGTTTCAACTGACGGAAAAGCTGGCAAATGCACGAGGTGAGCTGCTCAGATGGCAGAAGATGTTAGAGAATATCATCAATGGCCTGGCCGAAGAGAATCCTAAAAGGCGATTAGGTGAGCAGGAGTTCTTTTTGAGATATTCGGCGGCGAGCGATGAGCAGATAAAGAAACTTAAAGATAAAATGAACGCTCTGGAGTCACAACAGAGAGAGAAAATTGTCGAAGTCTTAAAAGTCAGAAGGTTCAAAGAGGGTTTGGAAAGATTGCGCGTCGAAGCAAAAATGCAATTTATAAAGGAACAGGAAAAGCTTGAGCAAAAAGAGTTGGATGAGGGGGCTACAATTTCATTTGTCCGAAAATTGCGTAATTGGGAGAATGCAAATGAGTAAGAAAAAGATTATGATAACGGCGGCGGCGGGATTGGTAAGTTTTGCCGGAGCGTTTGTTTTCGCGTGGTTTACTCGTCCGTCTCAGGTAAGCCTTTCCGAAGAATCGGAGCAGACGGCGGTTACCGGCGACACATCTGAAAAAGGGCTGCAGCAGACTCGAATCGGTGCGATGGGCACTGTAGAGGCGGCTTCAGGTCCCATGACAAAAGCTATGACGGAGCAGCAGCTCAAGAATCTGGTTCAGGATGTTCGGGAAAAAATGCAGGAGTATAACAACAGGCTGATGGCCCTTGGAGTCCAGGAACGGAGGTTACAGGTGGCCCAGGATGTGTTCAAGAAGGACATCGAGAATCTCAATAGCCTGCGAATTGAACTTGCTTCGACTATTGCCAATCTCAAAAGTGAGCGTGACAAGCTGCTTAAAAGCAGGCTTGAGATCGACCAGGCGGAAAAGACCAATCTGATATCAATAGCCGCGACCTATGACAAGATGGATGTGAGCGGCGCCAGCACAATATTGACGAATATGTGTAAAACGGCAAGCACGGGCGAAAGGCAGACTTTCGAGGCCGGCCAGTTCAGCAGCAGCTTCGATGATGCGGTCAAGATCCTGCATTATATGAGTGAAAGGACCAAAGCCAACCTGCTGGCCGAATTAGCAACTACTGAGCCCTCGCTTGCTTCAGTTTTGTGCCAGAGGTTGAAAAAGATAGTTGAGGGAACGTAGACTGATGGATATTGCGACTATAGTAGGTGTGATTCTTGGCTTTCTTGTTGTTGTTAGTGCCATTGTTGTTGGCGGCGGGTGGCAGTCATTTGTGCATATTCCTTCGTTGGCTATCACTATTGGAGGCATGTTGTGTGCTACACTTATACATTTTTCTCTGCCGCAGTTTCTGGGAATATTTTCAGTGGTCAAAAAAACGATTGTGACCAAGATTCCATCACCGTCCGAACTGATACAAAACATGGTGAATTTTGCCGCTATCAACAGGCGTGACGGGGCACTGGCCCTGGAGCAGGAGATTCCCAAGATAAGCGATCTGTTTTTTGTTAAGGGTATGCAGATGCTTGTTGACGGGCAGGATTCCGAGGCTATAAGGGACCTGATGTCTCTGGAGATCGATAACCTTCGGGACCGCCATTCGACGGGCAAGAAGATTTTAGAGTTCATGGGTGCGGCGGCCCCTGCCTTTGGGATGGTAGGGACGCTCATTGGTCTGGTACAGATGCTCAAAAATCTGTCCTCGCCGGACCAGATTGGTGCCGGTATGGCGGTGGCTTTGCTCACCACCTTCTACGGGGCATTTTCGGCCAATCTGATTTTTATCCCATTGGCGGGTAAATTGGGAATTTATTCCAAGGCGGAGGCAATCTCGATGGAAATGATTGTCGAAGGTGTCTGTGCTATTGCGCAAGGTGATAACCCGACTACTATTCGGGAAAAAATGCAGGCATTTGTCTCTCAGAGCAGGCGAGAAGAAGTCAAGGCTAATATATAATGGGGCGCGAGAAGAAACAGGCGGAAACTGATGACACGCCGGGTGCACCGGAATGGATGGTGACTTTCAGTGATTGTATGACTCTGTTGTTAACATTCTTCGTGCTTCTTTTGAGTTTTTCGTCTTTTGAAGACGACAGACTTTTTCTGCACTTGAAGGTCATTTACTCGAAGGCTTTGTCCAGTATTATTCCTATAACTCGAATTGACAGGGATGCGTTTTTGTATCTGCCTCCGATCCAATATTTAGCCGAACTCGATGAAGGCAGTGAGATAAACACTTCGGAGCAAGGATCGAAGGCCGGCTTAATGAACGAAATGCGGCCTGTAGATATCCAGACAGGAATAGCAGTGCTGATCTCATCGAAGAAGGTTTTTTGGGCTAAAGGGACAGCTCTTTCGCCTGGAGGTCAACGTATTATGGATATAATGGCGCCGTTCTTAAGAGAATCGCCCAGCAGGATCGTTATCAGTGAAAACGGGCCGGTAAATGATCAAGCCGGTGAAAACTTCGGCCTGCCGCGGGCATGGGCGGTGATGAATTATCTCACCACAAAGCAAAACCTTGATAGGGAGCGTTTCAGCATCTCGGCCGAGGGTACATTGGCTCAAGGGAGTTTTGGAAGTGGCCAGCCAGGCCCGGGGCGCCCGGAACCTGAGCGCACAGTTCAAATACTTTTATTGCAACGGAGTATTTATAATTGAAACGTCCGCGTCTCGTCATCGAGGATGGAGGGGCTAAAGTCCCGGGTTATATCGTGACTTTTTCAGATATGGTCACGCTTCTGCTTACGTTCTTCGTAATGCTGCTTTCTCTGGCTTCTACCCAGGAACCGGAACTGTTTAACAAGGGTAGAGATGCTTTCTTAGATTCGATTAGATACATCGGACTTGGATTATTTTTTGGAAAGGGAGAAGCGGCTCCCATGGGCCAATATAAAATCAAGCACTACATAGATAATCCTGATGAACTGGCAGAAAACAGGACTATTGATGCAAAGGCGGAAGAACTTCGTCGTATTCTTGAAAGACTTAAGCAAATGACGACAATCGTGCCTTCACAAATAGCAGCTAAAAAGGCCAATTATTCAGTAGCCAATGTTCACTTTTTGCCCGGTCGCGTTGGTCTGGATGGTTCTGCTAAAACGTTTCTGACGGGATTTTCCCGGGATCTACAGCAGGATACCGGCAGAGAGCCCGTTGATTTATATGTGCTTGGCTTGGCGCCCGACGGAAAGAATGAAAAGGAGCAGTGGCTTCTATCAGCGAGACGAGCCCAAAAAGTGGCAGATTTTTTGCGAAATAATCTGTTTCCGGATTTGTCGTCTCAAAGGCAACTCGGCCCGGCCGGAGGCCGATCTAAATGGTCTGTATATTCCTGGGGGGCAGGCCCTGGAGGTGATTGGGTGGGGCGGGACAGCCCGATTTCGAAACGTTCGCAGATCCTGATTGCAGTCTTAAGGACGAGTGATTAATTTGTACGTTTGTCAATTTTTTCAACAACTTTTATGCTCGTTCGCGCGATTCCTGCGCCAAAATTGCCGCTGGTAGTGTATCAAAGCCCATTTTCGCATTTCGGCACGCTATTTGCACTCAGAATCCATATAAGCGCGCTTATTGTATGTCGCTAATTGGCAGCCCGGGGATTTTTTGAAGTGTTCTGAAGTGTGGCTGAGTTAAAGAAAAAAATCTTTGTGTTTTTGATAACGGTTGTGTTGGGCGGTGGTGTGCTGGTGGTCTGCTCTGCCGGGTCGGCTACTGATGAGACGGAGTCTGAAAAATCGCAGCTCGATGCCTCAAAGCCGAAATCAGCGATTGAATCTAATAAAAATAGTTCCTTGTTTGCGAATGATCCCCATTTTTTCGGGAGATCAGATTATAATCCCGGCAGAGGAGAGCTTTCCGTTAGAGCGGTATTTGCGGTTTTGTTGGTTCTTGTTCTAATTGTAGCTGTGGTTTACGTCTCCAGGAAGCTGCTGCCGAAGATAACCAACCTACCGGGTAAAGAAATTCGTATTATCGAAACGTCACATCTCGGACCTCGAAGGACTATACATGTTATTGAGGTGGGCGGTCGGCGTTTGCTTATAGGCAGTACGAATGAGAACATTACGAAATTGGCCGACCTGAGCAGCGACTTAACGGACTTGTCATCTATAGAGACAAATTATAATTGAGAAAATATATGGCCGGTAAACTTATTAGAATTCTTTTTCTCGCCGTCGTTATTTTGATGCCGGCCGGATTGTCCTTAGGCCAGGGTGTTAATGGAATTGAACAGCCTGAGATGCCGAGTATGCCGAACAATACTCCCGAAGTAAGTGCCCCGGCAATGGGTGTTCCGAGCATCGGAGATCTGATGACGGTCATAGACAAGGCGACGACCAACGAGGCCGAAGATAAGGGGTGGTCTACTCCTGTCAAGCTTGTGATTGTCTTTGGTGGCCTGGCGATTTTGCCGAGCCTTCTTGTGATGATGACATCGTTCACGAGAATAGTGATCGTTTTGGCCTTTATCCGACGTGCTTTGACCACGCAAACCATACCGCCTACCGTTGCCATAATAGGTTTAGCGCTGTTTCTGACTTTGTATACAATGGCTCCTACGTTTTCGAAGATTAACACGAACTCGATTCAGCCTTAT
>DQCG01000669.1:0-6590 GCA_003533825.1 Phycisphaerales bacterium | reverse complement strand
ATCAAGGAGTTTATGCTGCGACAATGCCGGGAAGCAGATTTGACTCTTTTTGTGCAGATGGCCAAAATAGAGCCTCCCACCAGCGCGATGGATTTAGATTTGCACGTGGTCATTCCGGCATTTATTATCAGCGAGTTCCGCACGGCGTTTGAGATGGGCTGCCTGTTGTTTATTCCTTTTTTGTTGATCGATATGGTTATTGCGAGTGTTTTGCTTAGTGCCGGTATGATGATGCTGCCGCCGGTAATGATTTCGCTGCCTTTCAAGCTGATATTATTCATTCTTGTTGACGGTTGGGGTTTGCTGGCGAAGAGTCTTAGTTTGAGTTTCAATTAAAGCACGGAGTTTTTTGCAGGGATTTGGCAAATGGATAGCAGTTTCTTCCTTTACTTAGGCAGGCATACCCTTGAGACGGCCCTGCTTTTGGTTACTCCGATTCTACTGACCTGTATGGTTGTGGGATTAGTGGTGACCTTGCTTCAGGCGGTTACTTCCATTCGCGATATGACCTTAACTATAGTCCCGAAGCTTTTGGCTGTCGGTGTTGTTATACTAATGTGTGGTGGCTGGATGCTCGGGATCATCCTTAGATTTACCAACGAGGTTTTTAGCCATATTCAGAATATCGGGCACTGAAGATAAATGGCACTGATGATCGAGAAGCTGCTTGGTTTTGTGATGGTGCTGACAAGGATTTCGTCGTTTTTCCTGGTTCTTCCAGTTTTTGGGTGGAAAAGCATTCCGGTCAGAATCAAAGTTGCAATGACTGTGCTGCTGGCGATATTCTTTTCGATGATAACGCCTTTTTCTATTAATAGCGGCCAAATCTCGACTGCGAAGGCAGTTTTGTTGATTGCCAATGAAGCTACTTATGGATTGGCTTTGGGATTAATCGTTACGTTTGTATTTACCGCGGTTAAATTTAGCGGCCGGATTATCGAACGGCAGATGGGTTTGGCTATGGCCCAGATTTTGGATCCATTGACCGGTGAGAGAACGCAGCCTCTGGGTAGTTTGCTGGAGATGATATTTATCATTCTGTTTCTAAGTGCGAACGGTCATCATTTGTTTTTGTTGATTATCTCGCGAAGTTATGAGTCGTTTCCCGCCGGCAGCATACCGACAATACCGGTTTTGGCCGAAGGGGTAATTCAGGCCGGCTCGACAATGTTAATACATGGCTTGAAACTGGCCGCACCGATATTGGCGGCGTTTTTGTTGTTGATGGTCGTCTTAGCCGTCTTGGCGCGCATGGTCCCGGAAATGAACATTTTATTTATCAGTTTGCCTTTGCGTGTGGGCCTGGGGCTGTTAATGGTGGCTATATTTTTACCGTTCTTTAGTTCTTTCGTAGGTGAATGTGCCAAGTTGATGGGGAAACTGCTGCCGTTATAGAATAGAAAAATGAGGACAAGAGATAAAGGCTAACAAAGTCCCGTTTCTTGTATCGGCTTAGGGGAATAATTATGGCAGAGAAGCCGGCTGCTGAAAAGACACATTATCCGACATTCAGGAAACTGCAGAAAGCCCGGCAGAAAGGGCATCTGCCACAAAGCCAGGAGCTGACATCGGTTGTGACGCTTCTGGTATTAATAGCGATGGTTGCTCTGCTGGGTCAGAGTCTGACGCAATGGTTCATAGTGCAAATTAGGCATGGAATGTCATGTGAAAGCTTCGTTTTTGCCGACACAGAAGCCTTTCTTAGTTTTATCAACGGAAAAACTGTCGATTTAATCCTTGTTATCCTTCCGATATTGGTGGCACTTTCCGCCGGCGCCATTTTGGCCGGTGCTGCTATTAGCGGCCTGAATTTTTCGCCGAGAGCCGTCGAGATTAAGTTCAGTCAGTTGAATCCGGTGGAAGGGTTTGGAAAACTGGTCAACGCTCGATCTATGGTAAAACTTCTGGCGTCCATACTCAAATTGTTGTTTGTTTCGCTGATCGTCTGGTACTACCTTAAGAGCAGGCTCGATGTTTTTGCTACGCTTCGATGGGCCTGGTCCACACAAATCCTCGCAGTTATCGCCAAGATTATATTCGGTCTTCTAATACGTGTCGGCGTTGTACTGCTTGTGATAGGGATTGCCGACGCTTATTATCAGAAATGGAAATATATCCATGACCTGAAGATGACGCGTCAGGAAGTAAAACAGGATCGCAGGGATACAGAAGGTTCGCCGGAGGTCAAAGGTCGAATCCGGAGGCTCCAGATCGAAATGACTGCCAGGCGCATGTTGCAGGAAGTTCCCAAGGCCAGCGTGGTTCTTGTTAACCCAACACATGTCGCAGTTGCGCTGCGCTATGAGACCAAGGGGATGGAGGCACCTGTGATGGTGGCCAAAGGGGCGGATCATTTAGCCGAGAAAATTAGAGAAATTGCACGGGCTTATGGAGTACCAATCGTAAGCAGGCCGGAACTGGCCAGGGCAATATATTCAACGGTTAAACCCGGCAACCCCATACCTGAGGCTTTGTACGTGGCGGTAGCGGAAGTGTTGGCTATGATTTATCGCTTACGACATAAAAAATAAAATCGGCGGATGTGATTGAGGATTTTGGGTGTTTCCTAAAATCGCCGGCCGGAGGAGCATGTCAAATTACACTCCTGCCTTTATGCCGTGCCGAATCCCAGGGCGGCCATCTGGTTTTGTATCAAGGCCAGGGTTCTTTCAAGACGGGCGAATCGGGCGATAAGTCTTTCTTCTCTCACGGTAAGGCGGTACTCTTCAAGCTCAATTTTTTCCTGGATTTCTTCTATTTGGTCGTCCACATGTTCCTGGTCGATTTGAATCGAGCCGGTAGTCGCTTTGAGCATGTTGTCCAGTGAATCTTCTATAGCTCCGGTGAAGCCCTGCTTTACTCTAACAGTGGCCGTGAATGTGCCATCCTGGCTTAGGTCGGCGCTGAGCTGGAGGGCATTCTCGGCATACATTGGATCGCCGTTATCGTCGAAGGTGCTGTCGCCCGTGACGATATTGCCGCTGTATGTTGCATCGCGCCAGGTCGATTCGGTAGAGAGCTTGATTCTTGCGCTTGTAATTACTCCGCCGCTTACGACTACCTCAACGTCATAATTGCCCGCTGTGGTATAATTGCTGCTGGCTTGATAAAACTGGATAGTATTACTGTTACTGCTGCCGGTTTTGTCCGCTCCAATGACGGCCAGCACGCTCATATAATCTTCGGCGATGGCTTCGTCGAAGACGTTTGTGTCCAGATTTAATACCCCGTCTTTATCGAGCTCCAGGCCGATCTGTCCGGGCATCAGGAAATTGTCAATATCTTCTATGAATCCGCTGGTCTGCGCAATAAGAGGTGTGCGAATCTGGGCTCTGATTGTCGAAACTACATAATCTCCCATTAAGACGCCGCCTGTTTTCAGGGTGTTGTTGAAACCGGTCTTTTCCTGGATATAGACAACCGCGAGGTTGTAGGCATCGACCATAGAGGTCAATTTGTCTTTTACCGATTGTGTATCTCTGGTCAGAGTTATTTCCTCTCCGGCCGCATCAGTCGTATCATGCAAATGCAACGTTATGCCGCTAATGACATCGTCAATGGTATTAGTGCTTCTGCTGATCCAATCACCGGAAGGGTAGCCGTCTACCCGTATCTGGCTGTCCTGGGCTGATTGGGTCCCGGTGAAGTCTGCTTCTGCAAAACCTGTAAGGTCTGCTGTTGTACTGCCGCCTTCCGTCTCGATGGCCATGGTGGGCAGACTAAGCTCTGCCGATGACCCGGCACCCTGTGTAAAAGATAAACCAATTTCAAGCCCGCTTGCTCCATCGAGGTCATCGGTTAAAACGATTTTTCCGTTAACGAGGGTTGCCTTGGCTACCCCGTCAAAAGCATCGTTGATTTCTGAAATAAGATGAGTGAGTTTGGTATTGCCGGTAACGGTAAGCTCTACGGGTGTTATATCGACACCGCTATGATTTTTGCCGGAGATTGTGATTATATCTCCCGTTCCCAGGCTACCTGTAAACTGGTCGAGTTCGGTTATTTTCGAACTCAGCGTGGCGTTGTCGCTGCCGACGGTCAGGGCCGAGTCGGCTTGCCATACTTCCGTGCTGCTTGCGTTGACGGATATTGAGTAATCCGTTCCGGCCTCATTGCCGTTCAGCACCAAATGGTAGGCATTATTGTAGTACAGCAGACTCGCCGTGACGCCGGGATTATTCGCATCATTGTTGATTAGACCGACCATGTCCTGGAGTGTTGTCGTAGCCGTGGTCGTTATCGTTGTTTCCTCATGG
This sequence comes from Phycisphaerales bacterium, assembly GCA_003533825.1. Lineage (GTDB taxonomy): Bacteria > Planctomycetota > Phycisphaerae > Sedimentisphaerales > Anaerobacaceae > JAFGPJ01. Next base: position 2,334 of record DQCG01000669.1, on the reverse strand, counting down.
TCATACGAATAAATAAATGTGCCGGCCCCTACATAATCCTCGGCGTATTCTATTCCGGCGGTGTGAACCCGTCGCTCGGCGGTGGCTAACTGGTTGACTACGACGGTATGATTGCCTTCGAAGGCATTGTATGATGCTTCGGCGGTCACTTTATCGGTGTCGCTGGAGGTGCTTGAGAAAGCGCGAAGCTCGTTGGCGTCGGAAAGAGCACGAATGGAGCTTCTCAAGTTGCTCAGTTTGGTTTCAAGAGTGCCGAGGGCTTCTTTCTTTTCGTCCCATGTAGTTTTACGCTCTTCGTATACATTGAGCGTACGGCGCTCGGCGGCCATAAGTTGAGCGACGAGGTTGCCTGTATCGATTCCCGTTAAAAGCCCTGGAAGACGTAAAGTTGACATCTCAGTTTGCCCTATTGTTTAAGTTCAATACTTTCGCCAAAATTCATTAATCCGATCGGAATATACACGAAACACAATTCCTTATCGTTCAAAATCACTTCTTGCTTAATTATTTATCTTATATTCAATAGGATCCCATTTGCGATAAGCGGCAAAAGGGAACCAAGTATATATTTACGCTGGCTAACAAACGGCCTGCTGTACTATTTTCGCATGTCTGGGCCGAGCAAGTTCGAATTCTCTGCCTTTTTCGGGCTAATTTATTACATTCACACTTTCTGATATCTTGTTTAAAACCATCTGGGCACCCTTGTGGTTTGGCTGAATCGCCAATTCCGCCTCACATGCCAGCCGGGCATCATCCATTCTGCCAAGCTGGGCAAGTGCTACCGCTCGTGCGTACTGCAAGTCGGACACTTTGTCATCGAGGCGATAGGCGCCGTCAAAACAGACCAGTGCATCTGCCGGGCGGCCCGCCTTTAAATGCTCAGCTCCCTGCTCAAACAACTCCATGTAGTATTTCTGGTCTGATAATGCACCGGCAGAACCTACTTTGTTTCCTTCCTCAACGCTCAAAAGCTTTGCCTTGTAATAATCCCCGTACTGTCGGAAGTACTCGCCGTACCGCACCATGTTACCTTGCGAATGCTTGTAGAAAGTCGTCATCAGGTATTTATAATATTCCTTCTCTCTCAGGTCGGGACTTATATATCTAATTTGCGGATACAGTACCTGCGCGGGATAAATCAAAACCATGTCATTCAGCGCACGAGCCATAAGCTGATTTCTTGTCTTGAACTTCTGTGAGTTACCTGAAGCCATTCTCCTGTAAAAATACGTCGAATGGTCCTGGACCCTCTTGAAATTTATCCGCAAAGCATTCCTGCACAAGAACGTAAAATCCTCGACGGTTTCCAACTCTTTATACAGCTCGCATTTCTTAGTGAACAGCGATCTTCTTTTCAGGCTTCCTGGGTTAGGAATGGGTCCATATCCATGGTCAAAGAGAAAAGCCGGAAGAATTTGATTATCTGAAAAATCTAAATAATTCCATTCAACTCCTGTACAATTTCCGGATTCGTCTACAAGAACAAATGTTGCCGGATAAAAATAGTCGACTTCGGGGTGCTTTTCGGCACAGGCAACCAGTTTTTCGATGTAATTGGGATCGACAAAATCGTCCGAGTCAACTCCAATAATATATTCACCCTTTGCCTCATTTATTGCCCTGTTCATCCCCGAAGCAAAATTTTTGTGCTCTTTATAAATATAGCGTATCCTCTCATCCGAATAGGAGGCAATTATCTCACCGGTTTCATCATTACTGCCGTCGTTAACGATCAACAATTCGAAGTTCGTATACGTTTGGGCTAAAACAGATTCGATGGCTTGGGCGATAAACTCTTGCGCATTGTACGTGACCATATATATGGAAACCAGAGGTTGTCCTTCTTTCTTTCTTTGGTTTGCGTCGGCGGCTTGTTTGAAATACAGTTGAACTTCCTGATGGCAGGCATTAGGAATAAAGTTTGAATAACTTTCGACATCTATTTTTACTCCTTTTTGGAACAATTCGGCCAGGGTATCTGCTGAGTATTTGTTGTCGCTGGAGCAGCGGTTATTACAAATGGATTGTACTTTATTTATTGGATTACAGAAAGTGAGCGAATTTTCACAACAAAGAAGTGTAGATTTATGTCCGGCGAACAACCGGGCATTCGCCGCCATCTGATCCTCAAGCATATTTGGATTGTTAAATTCCAGCTCTTCCAGTAATACAAGAATGTCTCTGGTTCTGTATATCGAACTTGACAGCTCCAGTGGATAACCAAAATCAAATTCGGCTTGCATCCAGTTATACGTCAATATACCGGTAAGACTCTGCTGAAATAGAGGTAAAGTCTGCTTGCTGTCTTTTGCTGTAAAGGGCGGAGTAAAA
>DQCG01000220.1 GCA_003533825.1 Phycisphaerales bacterium | reverse complement strand
AAAAAATCACCCCGCCAAGGCTCGTCCAGGAAATCACGGTACGCTTGTTCTCGGGCTAGTTTAGTCTACAAAAAATGTTGTATATTATGTTAGATATTATTATGTTAGGTGAAATGGAGAAAACATCGTTTAGAAAATAGGAATAATAGGAAATGTCAAAGAACAAAAATGAGGTATTCGTTCTTATTCCTGGATATGCAGATTGGAGTGGACCAGGCAAGCAGCACGCTAGTGGTACTATTACGCTCATTAAGGGACAAAAAAACGTTATCGTCGACACAGGTATCCCAGGACAGAAAAAGTTGATCCTCAAGAAACTAAAAGAGTACGGAGTAACACCCTCAGATATCAACTTCGTCGTAATAACACATGGCCACGTGGATCATTTGGGCAACAATAATCTTTTCACGAAGGCTTGTTTTATTCTTGACACCGACGTGTTACGAGGCGACGAATTTACGATTCACGATTTCGCTTATGACGCATTTCACATTGGTGACGGGATAGCAGTGATCCATACTCCAGGCCACACTGAACATGATGCGAGTGTCATTGTGGAAACTAATGATGGAACAGTTGCCATCACAGGAGATATCTTTGAGTGTGACGGTGACTGGAAAAAAGAAGCCTGGGAGCCTTGGTCTAAACATCGAGAAACACAACGTAAGAGTAGGGAAAGGATTCTCCGCATCGCAGACTACATCATTCCAGGCCATGGAGATATGTTTGAAGCACCAACATTTGCGGAACTCGAGCTGGGTCCGACTCAACCAGGGTATAAAACAGCCGTCAAATTTCTGAAATCCTCAAGGATTACTTCTCGCATCACCGACATGGCAAATCACTTTCAAACTCACAGGAGCAGGATCGATGGAGATAGCATTCACAATTGGCTCTTGCAGTTCGGCGGGTATCAGGACGCCCAGTGCATCTTCCCTCTCTTGGAGAAGATCGATTACATCGACGATCAGTCGATAGTCGATATCTTCCAAGAGTACTATGAATGCTTTGCAAAAACAACAGATAAAAAGATTGTTTTCTCCCTGCTTGGAGGTCTGAAGGATAGCTCGAGTCAGATTAACTACATCTGTAGCAAGGCATTTAAAGAATGGGAACGCAAACACATTGCTTTCGAAAGCTTGGTGTCACTGGCGAATGCCTATGATCCAAATGAGATTACAGTTATCTTTTTAGATGACATGGTGGGTACAGGAAACCAAGCAATCCAAATTTTCCATGAATGGCTTGGACTTACTAAGAAGAAAGGTAAATATGTCCAACAGCTAACTCCCCAGGTTCAGAGCTGGCTCCGTCAGACCTCGCTAATTTACTTCACAGTTGTGGGATTTCAAGAAGGTATGAGCAAGATACAAGATGATCTAACCAAGGAGGGTCTAAAAATATCTGTGGTGGCGGGGAAAGAAATGTGGGAAGAGGAGGGCTGTTTCGATGCAAAAAGTCTGATATTCGAAAATCCACAGGTAAGACTGCACGCTAAGAAATTGACGTCTGAGATTGGTTATGAGCTCTTCAGTGATGAGAGAGGATGGAGCGATGATAAGCGTCGGAGGATGGCTATGGGATACGGTAAGGGTCAGAAACTCATCGTATTCTCTTATAACACGCCGAATTGCACGCTACCAATCCTATGGAAGAAGGGAAAGTATAACGGGCGCGAGTGGCACCCCCTATTCCCCAGACGTGAATAGCCCCAAATGTTCAATTGGAATCGGACATCGAAAGTAGAATAAAAGGGTATATCTGGGGTATATCTGGGGACACGGGTATATCTGGGGACATACCTATTAATTGGGATATCTGGGGACACCATACCTATTTATTTGTCAGAATAATAGGGACGGAACCTATTATTGATGCCATTTTGTTCTCATGAAATAGGGTGTGTCCCTATTTAAATCAAAATCATCGAGTAATCGCATTCTTAACAAATCGCTCAAAGCGGTACACTATGGCGCCAAATATCTGACCAGTAAGACCGACGACCATTGATATTACAGAAGCTAACCACACTTTCTTAATGAGAAGGCTGCAAAAAATTACAACCACCAATGAAATTACTAATCCCCTAGCTAAAGCAACTGGTATCGGTACACCAAAAACCGGTTTCAAAATCACATAAGGCGTCCGAAGACGCTTTAGTCTGATTCCCTTAGAAATAGTGCTCAAAAAAATGCCAGGATCGAGATCGTCATTCGGCTTGGTGCACAGAAACGTAAAGTTTAGCTTTTGCCCTCGATTTAGAACTGGCACTCGATACTCACGTTTGTGATTATACTCATGAAATTGTATTTCGGTTGGTTGATGACCATCTGGAACACAGAGTCGCTCTTGAAACTCTGGTGACCAATGAACAATTCGCGGTTCATCCACAACGGCAGTCCGTTCACTTAGTATGACCGTATCATCTCCTGAGTAGAAATGAAGATCGATATTCTCGTAGTCTGAAGTTGCTAAATTCTCTATCTCTATAGTATAAACAAAGAGATTTCGGACTTGATGTTCTTTCCAATGGACGCGAACTGATCCAAACACGTTATCGTCTGCTGAGATTCCAATTCGGTTCCAGACTACTGTATACCCCAGCACACCGGACTTATTCCGGAGGTGAGAAACAAGAATTGTTAATAGTGAACCTACGATTAGTGAGACCAAAGCCACAACTAAAGGATTCTGTGACAAATGCTGAAGAGAATCATACATTTAGTGCTTTCTCCCTCTCTAACATAATAATATATTTCTTTATATATCGAAAAAAACCAATTACTCCGTGCAAACTCTAAGCCCGGCTGATTAGGTACGGTAAGACAATAAGGCGATTCGAGGAAGTTTTGCGTTCAGCGGTGTTATTACGCCTTTGCCAAGATGATAGGCGAAAATAACTAAAAAGCAAAACAAAAAAGGCTTAGTTATTGACTATTTTATCTTGACTATTGGCTGTTTATAGCACTCAGAACGCAGCACGGAGAACTCAGTACGAAAGAAGTCATGGAGATTTTTTTGGAAAGAGCTTGATTTTTGGAGGGAAATTTAGTATAATACCTAACAAAATGAGTATAGAATACAGAACAAAGGAGACAGGAGACAGAATGTCGAAGGCGGAGATCTGGAAATCAGGATTGAAAATAGGAGTGTTTATTAGTGTGAATTCGTGGTTTCGACCCTATTTGAAAAAACAAAGCCAATTTTATTGTGTTGAGTTCAGCGTGCTGCGTGCTCCTTGGGAGTCCTTACGGACTGCGAAAGGGAATTTGAAAAAACAAAGCCAATTTTCCGACGGGCAAATTAAGCGTAAAGTCCTATTTGAAAGGAGCATATGAAAAGATAGCGGAGATTCGGGCACGAAAAAACAAAGCCAAATAAAGCCAATTTGCTTGGGAAACAGAACTTCCCAAGCCATCCCCATCCCGATGAACGATAATCGGGATGAGGCTGCCACCCAGGGTACATTTGAAAAAACAAAGCCAATTTATTCGTATTGCGTGATGCGTGATGCGTCCTCCTTGGGAGTCCGTACGGACTGCGAGAAAGAAGTTGAAAAAACAAAGCCGATTTACTCGTGCTGAGTGCTGCGTGCTGCGGACTGCGAGAACTAAGTTGAAAAAACAAACCCAATGTTAAGATGGGTAATTTTGTGCAATATTAGTAATATCAATCATTTATGGAGGTTTTTGGGGCTTGGGGCGGATTTTGTCAAGCAAAAACAAAGCCAATCAAAGCCAATTTGCTCGTTCAGCGTTCTATGTTCGGCGGACAGCGTCTGGATGATAAATTCCAAACTCAGCACGAAATCAGAAATTGTTATTTAAGTATTCGGGCTTGCCGTCGTCGCTGTCGTAGATTTTCTTATCTTCGGTTTCCGCATCGACGCTGATGCGCCGGATTTGCTCGGCCTTTTTTGTGTTGCTGTCGACTGTGACGAGTATTCCGTTCATTTTCACATCGCCGGTCGCTATCTCGAACGGAAAAGGCATCTGTGTCCTGAACGCCTTCAAGACGCTCTCGACGCCGCGTCCGAGCACCGAGTCGTGGGCGCCGGTCATGCCGATATCGGTGATGTATGCGGTGCCTTTGGGCAGAATTCTTTCATCCGCGGTTACGACGTGCGTATGAGTGCCGAAACACAAGCTCGCCCTGCCGTCGAGATGATAGCCCATAGCGATCTTTTCGCTGGTCGCCTCGGCGTGAAAATCGACAATTATTATGTCGGCCTTTTGTTCGAGCTGGGGCAGGATTCTGTCAATAGCATCGTAAGGACAATCCCCGGGCTTCATAAAAAGACGCCCTATCAGGGCGACTATCGCAACGGTTGGACCTTTGCCGGTTTTGTAAATCGCAAAGCCTTTGCCGGCTGCATGTCTGGAGAAATTGGCGGGCCGAACAATGTTGTCCGTCGTTTCCAGCGTGGGTATGATTTCCCTTTTGCGGTAGGTATGGTCGCCCAATGTTATTAGGTTTACGCCGTACCGCAGCAATTTATCGTAGATTTGCCGCGTCAGGCCCGAGCCTCCGGCGGCATTTTCGGCGTTGGCTATGACGCAACCAACGTCATGCTCTTTGACAAAAAGCCTTAGCTTATCGGCAATAATCCGCCTGCCGGGCCGACCGACTATGTCACCTATACAAAGTACATTTAATTTCATGATTCGTATTGCTTCCTGCGTATCGCATATATCGTATCCATATCGTTTGCACAGTGAAGATCGAACCGATCCCACACGACATACGATATTATTTAGCGTATTCGATGCAGCGTACTTCTCGCAGCAGCGTTACCTGGATCTCGCCGGGATAGGTCATTTCGTCTTCGACCTTTTTTGCAATATCGCGGGCGATTTTCATAGCCGATTCATCGTCCACTTCTTCTGCGGAAACGATGACCCGGATTTCCCGCCCGGCCTGAATGGCGTATGCGTTTTCAACGCCCTTGAAGCCGCCGGCAATCTCTTCGAGTTTTTCCAGCCGCTTGATATACCTTTCAAGCGTTTCTCTCCGTGCGCCGGGGCGCGAAGCACTGATTGCATCGGCGGCGGCAACCAGCGGAGTATAAGGATTATCCGGCGGGATGTCACCGTGGTGCCCTGCGACGGCGTTGAGAACAACGGACGATTCGTTGAAGCGTTTGAGATAATTCGTGCCTATCGTGGGGTGGTTGCCTTCGACGTCATGATCGATGGCCTTGCCGATGTCGTGCAGCAGTCCGGCACGTCTTGCCAGCGAGCCGTCCAGGCCAAGCTCATCGGCCATAACCTGAGACAGAAAAGCAACCTCGACACTGTGACGAAGGACATTCTGGCCGTAACTCGTTCTGTAACTCAAAGCACCCAGCAAACTGATTATCTTGTTATTCAATCCCCGGATGTTGGTCTCGACGGTGGCATCTTTGCCAATCTGCAACAGCTTATGGTTGACGTCCTTTTTCGTCTGGGCGACAAGCTCTTCGATCNNTCGATCCGGGAAGGATGTATTCGTCCATCCTGTATGAGCCGCTCCATCGAGAGGCGGGCTACCTCGCGCCTGACGGGATTGAAGCCGCTGACAACGATCATCCCGGGTGTATCATCGACGATGACATCTACGCCGGTAGCTTTTTCAAAGGCACGAATATTACGGCCCTCTCTGCCGATGATCCTGCCCTTCATATCGTCATTCGGTATTTCAACTGTCGAGACCGTTGCCTCACAAGTCTGCTCGGCGGCGTAACGCTGGATGGCGGAGCTGATGATTTCCCGGCTCTTTTCGTCGGCGGTTTCGGCGGTTTCTTCCACCTTGCGTTGAATCAATGACGACATTTCGTGCTCGCATTCGTCTTCGAGGCGCTTCAAGAGCAGATCTTTAGCCTCCTCAATACTCATTGCGGTGATTTTCAGCAGTTGATTCTTCTGCTGCGCCATTAAGACCGAAAGCTGTTTTTCCTTCAGGCCGATGTTGTAGACCCTTCTTTCGACCTCCTTTTGCTGCTGCTTCAACGTCTTTTCACGCTGGGTGAGCAGTTCGGTCTGACGATCAAGCGTATCTTCGCGTTTGGACAGCCGCATTTCAATTTCGTGCAACTCCGCACGTGCCTTATTGGCCTCGGCAGCAAACTCTTCTCTTTTCTTGATAGTCTCCGCGGCAGCATCAATCTGGGCGGACTTAATTATGTTCTCCGCTTCCCTTTTGGCACCTTCAACCTGTCTTTCCAGGTCCTGTTCCAAAGTTTTAGCCTTCGCTCTGGTAATTATCTGACCAATAACGGCAGTCAGACCGATCCCCAGAAGAAAGGCAATAATGGTGGCCATGATTTCCGGGAGCAGAATTTCCATCATTATGGCATCCATAATCATTCTACCTTTCCCTTGTAGTTCTCATAGAGTTCTCATAGCATAGCTCAATTGGACAAATCACGGGTTTCCGGTAGGAAAGCTACAAAGGACTGGTTGTGAGTTACGAAATCCTTTTCGCCCGAGCGCAGAATCAGCTACCTATACCAAAATTTCCAGAAATTGTGGTAATTTCGGCACCATGATATTTATATGTTTCCTGTAAATGGCTGATTTTTTGCCCAAAACTAACACTCCCTCGCGTATAAGCGAACGCTTTTTCAAGCAGATTTCGTTCCACGCTAAATTCACTTTTAACACCAAATCAGTGGTCTTGAATCAATTTTGCCGTTCAAAGTTTATAACTGGCGCTAAAAAGCGTCTTTGCAACTTAAATACCGTCAGGGATAAAGCTTCTAAGCCTCTTCCCTTATTTGTGCCCCTTCACACAGTAGCAATCAAGCATCATAGTAAATACGGGACACCCCATAATTATCGTTCGTCATATGCTGCTTACTTTATTCTATAGTAGAGTGTTTCTTAAAAACGGTCAAGAAAAAAATATCTGAATTACCTTTTTTGTGGCCGCCAACACCCCGCCTGAAAAGAAAAAAACAGGAACAGGCACTTAATTCTCCAAAATTTTGTTGAATATTTTTGTAACTTCTTTTGCTACAAGTATTAAAAGGGCTTCTCCCCATTACAATAATATTGAAGTATCTGGAAACAGATACAATAGCCTGCGTGTAAAAATTGCCCAATTGTCCTGAAAAACTCAACCGAATGATGAAAGTTGTGATAAAAGTGCGGCTAATATTCCTGTTGGTATATACTACAACAGGAATATCGTCCAAGTGGCATCTTTGACTTATTTTNNNGTAAATATTTAGCAATTTCTATTTGACCTGCGACGATTGCTCAATAGAGTATTGTATTAAGAAGGTGCCTCAGTGGAGGAGGATCACACTTTTAAATCGTTTATCATTGGTAAAGTGTAAACCGGGGCCGGACACAGACGTTTAGCCCGTGGGGACTTTTATCACTTTAAACCAATTAGGCAGCATAACTGCGGATTTGCCCGGCCGGCTGTGGAGACGCAGAATGCTGCAATATTAAGGAATATCCATAGAGAATAGATTCTAATACAAAAAAATACTGATATATTGCTATTCTTTATGAATGAGCCGAGGCTTAGGTATTGCCTCGGCTTTTTTATGCACATCGGTATTGTAAAAAATCTTGTGTAAAAATATCCGGGCACATATTATAGGTTGTTGCAAAGCACCAAAAGTGCTGTTAGAATTGGCCGGATGGGAAAAGACATCGATATTAATAAAGTGGTTCGGCAGCACCTTGAAATGGAGGGATTTTTTACCGGATTTACTCTCAAAGGCAAAACTGAAACACTTGAACTACAAGAACAGGAGGATAGCATGGCTATAGCTGAAAAAACCTCGGAACTTGAAAAAATCGCCGAACAGGTTAATCAGTGCCGTAAATGCGACCTTGGCTCGTTGCGGACAAACCCGGTGGCGGGAGAAGGCAATCCGAACGCCCGCATTATGTTTGTCGGAGAAGCACCCGGAGCCGACGAAGATGCACAAGGCCGGCCTTTCGTCGGCAGGGCCGGCCAGCTATTGGATAAGATAATCCAAGCATGTGGGCTTAAAAGAAGCGATGTCTTTATAGGCAATATATTAAAGTGCCGCCCGCCCGAGAATCGCGATCCCCGCGCCGAGGAGATAATAAGCTGCCTGCCCTACCTTCAGAGGCAGATCGAGATAATCGATCCTGAAATTATCGTAGCTCTTGGCGCTCACGCAGCCAAGACACTTTTAAACACAACCAAGCCTATAGGAGAACTACGGGGCCATTTCCATGAATATTACGCCGGGCTCGGCAGGCCCCCCGTGAAGCTCATGGCGACATACCATACAGCATATCTGCTGCGGAATTACTCACAGGAGAACCGTAGAAAGGTCTGGGAAGACATGAAAAAGGTTCTCGCCGAACTCGGCCTGCCAGTTCCGAAATAGCCTGTAAGACACCCACGTCTTGCCTCTAATAAATACAAATCTTCGCCGCCAAACCGTTTTTAAAAGGAAAAATAGCAAAAATTACGTAACGAAAACCACCATTCGGCGTCTTAACTTAAGAAACGACAGTGTTATTGTAATGACAATAATAGAGGTATAATCCAAAAATCTCTTGCAAAATCAACAGCAAATATGCTAAAGTTGTATTTAGCCAGGTTAAGGAGGCGGGCGTGAAGGTTTCTCTAACATCCTGTGTCTTATTATTAATCCGCTTCCACCTCTCAAAGAATCTGTATTCCGAACTTAGCTTAATACATGTTTTTTGGCCTTGTCATTTATGAAGGAAAGGACAAAAGCAATGAAAAATGCAATTTTACTGAGTCTTGCTCTTTTGTCGATAGCAGCGATGGAATCGTCGGCAGATACTCGTTTGGTACCGGGCAGCTACGCGACTATTCAGCAGGCAATAGACGACAGTAACGACGGAGATGTGGTCATCGTCGAAACCGGCACATATACAGAAAACATCAATTTTCTCGGCAAGAATATTGTCGTTACCAGCACAGATCCGAACGATCCTGAAATTATAGCGGCCACGATTATCGACGGTAATGGCCAGGGCAGCGTGGTAACATTTGAAAACGGTGAAACTTCCGAAGCGGTACTGACCGGTTTTACTATCACCGGCGGATACGGGACAGTGAACCTTCTATTTGGGGAAGAAATCGTCTGGGGAGCCGGTATTTATTGCAAAAATGCTTCGCCAATCATTAAACGCAACGTGATTGCCAATAACTACGGTGGTTCGAGGATAGGAGACACACAGAGTGAGTGCTATGGAGGTGCAATCGCCTGCGTAGAATGTGAGGCTATTATTACGAATAACATAATAAGGAACAATACTTCGTTCGCCGGTGCGGGGATAATGACATATCCTTTTAGTGATCCTGCGACTTTCGCTGGTTCAATTGGTCATCCCATGATTAGCAACAATTTGATATACAACAATTCAGCTAATATCGGTGGTGGTGTCGTCCTGCTGTACATTGGGCAACTTATTAACAATACCATCGTTGGTAACGATGTAAGTCTGTCCCAGACTGATATCGGAGATATCCGCGGTGGTAACCTTTACGCCTTATCTCAAGTAGAACTCGGTCAGTGCCTGATTGTAAACAATATAATCTGCAATGCCAAATCAGGAGGCGGCATATATTCCGATAGTCTCGGGTCAGATTTAATAGCATTTAATAATGTTTGGAACAATCTGCCCGACAATTATTTCGGAAGAGATCCAGATACATACGATTTAATTTCCGGCGACGCGGCTGACAGAACAGGCCTTGACGGCAACATATCCCAGGACCCGCTTTTTGGTGACAATTACCACATCGCCGCCGGTTCGCCATGTCATGATGCAGGAGACCCGAATTATATTCCCTCTATCTGGCAGCGCGATATTGACGGTGAATTCGCTGTGATGGGGCCACGAATTGATATCGGCGCCGATGAAGTTACCGCCAATGCCAGGCCGGCAGCGGATGCCGGAGAAGACCAGTTCTTCGATGCAATGGTAGAGAAAATCACCCTCGACGGTAACGGTTCTTTCGACTTCGATCCCGGCGATATTATTACCTATCAATGGCGACAGGTCAGCGGCACAAGCGCCGTTATTTTGAATCCGGACACTCCTAATCCCAGCTTTGCACCTCCAGACGAGGATATTTACATTTTCGAGCTTACCGTATTTGACGGGAGTTTTTACAGTTCGCCCGACAGCGTGATGATAGTTGTGGGTAATCGCCCCCCGTTTGCAGATGCAGGAGACGAGCAGGCCTGCGAGCCACGCCAGGAGGTAACACTCGACGGCTCGGCATCGAATGATCCCGACGAGGGTGATGTTTTAAGTTATAGCTGGACCCAGGTTGCAGGGCCGAGTGTGGAACTGCTGAATCCGAATACCCAGGCGCCCCGTTTTACGCCGAACCTTATAGGCCAATACACCTTTGAACTGACTGTAAATGATGGAGAAGATACAAGTTTTCCTGATACCGTTTCCGTTACATGTAGAATCGGAAGTGAGCCTGATGACTACGGTTATCACTGGATCGACAGCGACAGCTCATGGGGACCAAAGTATAACTGGATCGATATTGAGGAGACTGGGACTATTATAACCGGGCTGGATTACAGTTTCGAGGAATTTGTAGGCTCCTTCCCCATCGGATTCGATTTTAATTTCTATGGCAATATTTATAAACACTTCTATGTTCAGTCGAACGGAGCGATTAGCTTTAGTGCTGTGCCGGTAACCTATCAAAATCAGGAAATTCCTGCCGCGGACGAAAATAACAACATCATAGCATGGATGTGGACGTACATGTATCCATCGGATATATCAAAAATCTATTATCAGCAGTTCGGTAGTTACACGGTCATCCAATTCGTTGATTATGAGATGGGCTTCGGCGGCTCGGTAAACGCAGAGGTAAAAATAAACAGATCGGGCAAAATCCTGATCCAATACAAAAATTTTTCCGATGATGCCTATCTCTATCAACATACTGTAGGAATAGAAAATGCCAGCGGTACAATCGGAACACAAGCTTCGTACAATGACCGCTATTACCTGCACGGTGAACTGGCAATAGAATTCTCTATCGGTCCACCCACCGAGCCGGTAGCCGATGCCGGTCCGGATCAACACGTGGCAGAGTTCCAATTGATCACCCTCGACGGCAGCGGCAGTTTCGTCTACGACCCGTGCAGTGTTCTCGAATATGAGTGGGATCAGCTCGTCGGCCCGGCTGTGGAGCTGACCAATCCAACCGGAATGCATCCTACATTCATGCCGGAGGTTGAGGGTGAATACCGGTTCGAGCTGATCGTCATCGGAGCCGAGGATTTCAGCGAGCCCGACGAAGTGCTGATTCTTGTCGGCAACCAGCCCCCGATTATCGATGTCGGGCCAAATCAAGTCTCTCCTGTTTCCGGCCGGGTCACTCTCGACGGCAGCGGTTCTTACGACCCCGACAGCATTGACGAGCTGTCATACAAATGGACACAGCTCGAAGGACCTGAAGTTGTCCTGAGAAATGCCGATACGGCAACTCCTTACTTCACCTGCAATGTTGAAGGTACATACTTGTTCGAACTGGTTGTCACTGACGGTTTTGTCGACAGCGAGCCCCTTTTGATAGAAGTGGCAACAGTCTCCGTGACAAATAACCAATATAATTTAGATGCAGGTTTCAGTACCGATGAATATTTTCACTATCCATCCGTCTCAGGCTCAAAAGTCGTATACAGTGTAGGCCAGTTCGATAATTACAGTTGGTCTATCAAATGCAAAGACCTCGAAACCGGCGAGCTCGATGAAGCCTTTCTTGACGGCGGAATTAACACACAACCAAAGATCGATGGCGACATCGTCGTGTGGGCTTTTGGCCCGACATCATCAGGTTTCCGAGGACCGGAATGTATCGGCATTTTCGCCAAAAACATCGCCGCCGGAACAGAAGTCACTTTAAGGCAGTACAGCAACTCTCAATCCTATAGCCACCCGGCGGTTTCAGGCAACAAAGTAGTCTGGCTGGAACATCTCGATATTAATAAGAACGTCGAAAACGAATGGAAGAATATGCCTTACAGTATCTGCGGCGCCGATATCACCGACCTGACCAGGCCGGTTTATTTCACAATAGCCGAACATGTAGGCAGACGCGATCCGTATCCCTATGAAGATTACAGCGAAGATTTCGACGACGTCATAGACATATGCGGTGACATTGTCGTGTACGAGGCCGAAGGCGATATTTACGGCGCCGATATCTCGAACATAAATGTCATCAAGGTCTTTACTATATGCAGCAATCCCGCCCGCCAGTACGACCCTGCCATTTCCGGCAGCACTGTCGTCTGGACGGATGAGCGAAACGACAGAGGAGATATTTACGGTGCCGACATCTCGGATATTGAAAATATCAGAGAGCTGAAAATTGTCACAGCTAGCCGCAACCAGCAGCAGCCGGACATCGACGGCTCTCTGATTGTCTATACCGACGGCGGAACCTACGGCGGCCAAATCAAAGTCTGCTGTCTGACCAAACAACATAGCGTGATGGATGTATTGATTACCGGTTATCCCTATGGGATGAAGCCCGCAATAAACACCGATACGATCGTCTGGCAGAACAGCAATTACGGCGAGATTGAAGGCATCTCGCTGGAGTTCGCATACTCGGGCTTCGACGGCCCGGTTCAGAATCTGACGACGGATGAACACTACGACTATATACAGCACGCCATCGTTGCCGGCCAGGATGGTGAGGCGATCTTCGTCGACGAAGGAACCTACAACGAAAGCATAAATTTCAAAGGCAAAAAGCTCACGGTCAGCTCGGCAAATCCCGATGACCCGGCAGTCGTGGCGGCCACGGTCATTAACGGCAGCGGCCGGATCGTAACATTCTCAAGCGCCGAAGATTCAAACAGCATCCTCAGCGGTTTTACCATAACCGGGGCCAATAACGGCATCTACTGCACCCAAGCCGCTCCGACGATTGCCAACTGCACCATTACCGGCAATACTTCAGCCGGCATCAATTTATACAGCAGCGGCAGTCCGGCAATCACTAATTGCAACATCATTGCTAACGGCGGCGCCGGTATCGAGATGCATCCACGAATGTCTGCAAGGTACACTTTTTACAACCGGCCTGAAATTAGCAATTGCATTATCGCCGCAAACAATCTGCAAGGTATTTTCGGCGGCATCCCGGCAATCACTAACAGTACGATTGTCGAGAATCTCCAGGGCGGTATTTATGGCTCCAGGCCAACGGTCACCAACTCAATTATTTATTTCAATGGCAATGCCCAAATCGCAGAAAGTGTCGCTACAGTAACCTACAGCAACGTTCAGTCCTCGGGACTCCTTACGGAGGGCTCGTGGCCGGGACTCGGCAATATCGACGACGATCCGCTCTTTGCCGACCTTGATAACAATGATTATCATCTAAAATCCAAAACGGGCAGGTGGGACCAGGCCGGCCAAACATGGGTTGTGGACGAACTGGCCAGTCCCTGTATCGACAAAGGCGATCCGGCTTCTCCGGTTGGCGATGAGCCGATGCCGAACGGCGGCATTATCAATCTCGGCGCCTACGGCGGCTCCGACCAGGCAAGTATGACATTTAGCGATTAACGGTTGTAGGGGCGGCCCCGCGTGGCCGCCCCATCAATAATGAAATAGGGCAATCCCGTCAGCCCCGTAAGGGGTCCTGTGGAGGACACCTTACGGCGCCACACAGGATTGCCCCTACAATTTCCCTTAATCCAGCATGGGCAATCTTGTTCTTCCTGAGAAAGGGTGCTATCATATCAATCACCTGGTTATGCCCTTTGCTCTGTTTTTCAAATTAAGCAGCCGGAAAAGAGGATTTACGATGGAGCGAAAGAAAAATTCTGTCACAGCAAAATCCGCCCGCTACAATCTACTGCCGGCCCGGCGGGCAAATTTT
>DQCG01000002.1:4616-5040 GCA_003533825.1 Phycisphaerales bacterium | reverse complement strand
AATTTAGATGCGGTAGCCCTGAGTAGAGCCCCCTGCCGCCGCGAGGCATCCGGAATGAGCTTACCTGGTCCCACTTTTGGTTGGTTGCGCCGATCAGTGTCATCGTGCCTTTTTCGTCGAGGCAATAGAGCCTGTCTTCGGCGTAAGTCAACGAGCCTTTGCCCCTGCTCTGCCACAGTTTGCCGCCGGTCATAAAATCCAGGCAGAACCAGCCGCGTGACTCGTGCCCGGCCCCGTACAGGTGGCCATCCAGCAGCACAACGCCGCCGTGATGATTGTCAAGCAGTTCGCTTTTCCAAACCTGTTCGACGGAAAACTTGCCGCCGGCCTGTCTTTGCGGCCGCAGCAGAATGCAGCCGCCGCCGTAGCCGGTCGAGGCAAAGACCAGCCCGTCGCTGACGATTACGTCCGTACAGCTATTCTC
>DQCG01000002.1:0-4567 GCA_003533825.1 Phycisphaerales bacterium | reverse complement strand
GTTTTTGACTCATCGTGATAATCTGCTCGACTTCATTAATCGTTGCAATTATGGCCGAGCAGTTTCCCGCCGGGTCCTTTATGTCAGTATTGGCCCACAGCATGCGTCCCGTACCTTTATCGAAAACTGCGGCATAGCCCTTATTGCCGCCGGGACAGCAGAACAATTTGTTACCGTGAATCAGCACCGATTCGCTGTAGCCGTACTCCGGCCGCTCGGCCTCGAAGGTCTTGAGCAGCTCCAGGTGCCACCGCTCCTTTCCCGTCTCGATATCGAACGCAGCCAGCCGGCCAAGCTCCGAGAGATGATAGACCACCTCACCGTCCACGGTCGGTGTTCCACGGGAGCCGGAATACGGCACGGCCCAGCTCTGTCTTGCGGAGGCCTCCCAGGATTGCCCGTTGAGAGACTGCCACAATTTTTTGCCGTCCATGTCCAGGACAGTCACATACGTTTGCTTTTTAATCATGCCCGCGGTAAAGATTCGGTCTCCAACAATCGCAACGGTGCTGTACCCGTATCCGATATCAGAGTTGGTCCACAATAATTTCGGCCCCTCATCCGGCCATGCATCCAGTAGCCCCGTCTCGGCTGAGAGGTTGTCACGCTCCGGACCGTGAAAACACGGCCAGCCGGTTTTGTCGCCGGCCTGTGCGACGATTGGTACGCTGAGGATGATAATCAGAATAAATCTTAAACTGTTCATAAATTCTCCCTTCTAAAACCTGTATTCTGCCTTTGTCCGGTTATCTTTTCGGTTTATGGTTGCAGTGATATTGTTTCGCAGTCTCCTTGTGGAACTTCGAAGCGGTCAACGGCCCGATGCATGTCACTTTTCGTCCGGATTATAGTTGTCGGTGAGAGTCAACATGAACGCAACGATATCGTCGACTTCCTGCTCGGTAAGACCGAGATCGCCCAGCTCCTCGCGATTGACATTAGCGCGGACCTCCGGGGGTGCCCACGGGCCGACGTCCCTGGTATTGTAAAAAACGACGACCTGTCGAAGATTTTTGAATATGCCGTTATGTAAATAAGGCGCCGTCTTCGCTACATTTCGAAGTGACGGAACCTTGAACTTGCCGTTCTCCGAAGGCTTGCCAAGTTTGCCGCCGAGCCCCAGATCGACGAAGTACACACCATCCGTATTGAACTCTTTGGGCAGGTAGTAGAAAGGATTCTCGGGATTCTGCGGCACGCCGAGGTTGTCGTAAGTGAAATCCGTGAACAGCGGCGGAGTCCCATCTTCGCCCGCCTCGCTCGGATGGCACTCGGCGCATTTAGCCTTGTCCTCATCTTCGAACAACGCAAGCCCCCGGAGCTCCTGCTGCGTCAGAGCCACTTTCCCCGCAAGATAAAGATCATACTTGGAATTGAACTGGTTCAGCTCACTGGACCTTTCATAAGCGGCGATGGCATCGGCTATCAGATTGTACGCATTATTGGGATCATCGAACGCCCTTGTCCCGTAAATCTCCCTGAACAGGTCGGCGTATTCCGAGCTTCGCACTTTCTCGGCCACGGTTTTCTCGTCCGGATTTGCCATTTCCAGCGGATTAATAAACGGGTCTTTAGCCTATTCGGCCAGGTCCGCGGCCCTGCCGTCCCAGAACTGTCCACCGACGTACAGGCCTTCTTCGGCATCGTAATGAAACGTCGGACTAAAAGCGGCGTAGGCCGCGGGAAGGTCGTTGCGATTTCCGAAACGGTCTTTATGAACGCCCTGAGAGACCGGATAGTCGGCGTTCGGATTGCCGAAACCGGCTTCGGGAGCATGGCAAGTTGCACAAGACTGCCCGACAGGCGTCGAAAGATTCTCATCGAAGAAAAGTTTCTTACCGAGCTGCTGTTTCTGTGTCAGCGGCGCTACCGGCGACGATACCCCCGGGACGGTACTGGCTGGTCCCTGCGGATTCTGGGCTGACGAACCTGCAAAAAGGACGGATACTCCCGCGAACATAAGACATGGAATCAGAAATCGCATACTACACCTCCGGGATTGATAAATCTGCTCTACCTGATCCTTCCAACGTACGAACCTTTGTTATCATAAAATCACATCCGACTAAGCACGTGTTTAGCCGACCTCTTTGATTTTTAACCATCCCCAAAACCTGCGGCTTTGAGGCTGCCACCCATCCGTTTACATCAACTATGATGGGTGGCAGCCTAATCCCGATTGTCACTATCGGGATGGGGATGGTTCTTCTCTGGCTAAACATACCCGTATAAGTACGGATGCGGTTATTTTATAATTTCATCCGCACCGATATCCGGCGAGCTTCCTCGCGGCTGTCTGTCGAAATCATCAGTGACTTCCGCCAGTGCGACACCCTTATCGACGGCGTCGATTGCACCGTTTTTCAGGTGAAGGTTTCCCGAACCGGGATTTTCGAAATACTCCGTCAGGTCTTTTATGAGATTATTGGTAAATGTAATCGTGCTGTCGGATTCGTTCCTGATTCCCGGCCCGCTCAGAAGGTTGTTGGCGAACACCAGCCCGTCGTTTGTAAATACCGAGCGAAGCAGCCGGCCCAATCGGCTATCCGGATCGTGAATGGTGTTATTGAGAACCTTGCAGTCTTTCGTATATACCGTCACGATTCCTGCCTCCGGAGCACGCGTGATGAAATTATTTCGCGCGATGCAGCCGACGCAATGGTACGTCGTTTCACTGTCACGGTGCGGATTGCCGAGCTGCAGGCCGACGTCACAGTCGATAATAATATTGCGCTCGATAACGCAGTCCCGCGAATCGTGCCAGATGAAAATGGCGCCCCGCCCCTCGAACGTCCTGCCCTGAATGCCAACAAAAACATTGTCGCTTATAATCCAGTTGGTGGCGTACATCACGTCAATCCCCGCGACGTAATTGCCTTTTGCAATATCCGACGGGTCGTCGCTAAGGCGCTTCGGTCTGTCGTTATAAAACAGGCAGTACTGTATCCGGCATTGTTTCGGCCGCTCGGCCGGGCGATTCTCCTTCGGGACCTTCACCCCTTTGACACCGCGCTGCCAGATATTGTGAATGATACAGTTATAGATGGTCAGGTTCTGGACGTTCGTATTGGAATTTATCTTAAAGCCGTTGCACCGGATGTTCTGTATGGTCAGATCCGCAATTGTTACGCCGGAGCAGGCCTAGATGCCGATAAGCTCGTGGTGGCGGCTCTCGGCCCCGTCGATAATCACCCGCTCCCGCCGGCCTGAAGCGCTGCGCAGGGTGACGTTGTTGGCGGAGATCTTGACGTAACGGCTCACCATATAATGGCCATCCGCCATCAGTATGGTTTGACCGGGCTTAGCCTGCCTCAGCGCCTCGATCAGCCCCGGGACATCCGAGACCTCAACAGCCGGTCCTTCCGAACGCGGCAGCGCCGGAGCCTTCGGAAACCACAGTTGCTCGGGCGGATTCCGCCCGTGGCTCCCGGCCGATACCGGCAGCGAAAATAGCAGCAAGATCAAATATATTCTAAAGACCATCCTATTGACCTCAATAAAACGCAGGCATAATAACACTCCCGGCCCATTTTGGCAAGTCCGGCGATAAATAGCGACTTGCGAAAGTGTTCTTGCGGACCAAACGCAGCGAACACAACAGACCAAAGACGTTTTAGCCTTGATTTTCAACTCCGGAAGGGCTATACTTATTCTCAGACCCTCAATCCAGTCTCGCAGGAAACTCGGGTATTGTCATGGACAAAAAAAGAGCCTTCACACTGATAGAACTGCTGGTAGTCATCGCGATTATAGCGTTGTTAATGTCGATCCTGATGCCGGCCCTTCGCAGGGTCAAAGAGCAGGCCAGGACAGTCGTCTGCCGAAGCCACCTGCAGCAATGGTCACTCTGCCTGGCGATGTACACCTCCGATTATGACGGCCGGTTCATGCCGGGCATCGACGAGGACTGGGCGACCGGCCAATACTCGTGGATTTATACCCTGATTCCCTATCACAAAGATAAAAGCATTCGCCTCTGCCCCAGGGCCAAACGCACCATCGAAGAGGGAGGCACGCTGCCGTGGACGGCATGGAACGTCAGCTTAACCAACCCCGCCGATTTCTCTTTTCTCAAAGACCCCTTATACAAGATAGGCAGCTACGGCATCAACTGGTGGGTCAATGACAGCGACCTGGTCAACGGCAACCACGATCCGAAGAACAAGTGGCGGCGGACCGGCCAGAAGAATCCGAGCGGCATCCCGGTGCTGATGGACTGCGGGTTCATGCTGGTCCGGCCGGAACCGTTTGATCCGCCGCCGGAGCAGGATGGAGAATTCCTCTGGGCTTTCGGCGGCGGCATGAGACGAGTCTGCACGAATCGCCACAACGGCGGCGTTAATATGTTATTCATGGACTGGTCCTCCGACAAAATTGGCTTGAAGGAGTTGTGGCGATTCAAGTGGCATCGCGCATTCGACACGTCAAACGCCTGGACCTCCCCCGGAGCAGTAATGCCCCAAGACTGGCCCGAATGGATGAGAAATTTCAAAAACTACTGAGTCGTGTCTCGTGATGCACTGTGCTCATCGAGAATTAACTGATTAACTTGATAGTATAGGAATTT
>DQCG01000310.1 GCA_003533825.1 Phycisphaerales bacterium | reverse complement strand
TGCGGGATGTGCCACTCAGCCCTCATCCAAGCCGGCTATGTCTTCCCAGTTGTCCGAAATAGAAGGCAAATGGTCCTGGAGCCAACAAGGCCCGTGGAATGGATATTTTGTATTGGAAAAGGGCGGAGACGCATACACCGGCACACTCGATGACACTGCTGAAGAGACGTATGGCGATCGGATAGCAGATGTTGAGGTATCAGATGACCATATCAAGTTCACACGATATGGAGCCTTCGGCATTCAGTATTGGGAAGGCACCCTCAAGGTAGAAAATGGTCAGCTAAGAATTGCCGATGGCCGATGGCAAAAAGAAGGAGGATTTGGCTCAGGTACTTTTATCGCCGAGAAGATGGACTGATTCGCATCGGATTGCTTTCGGGCCGCTTAATATTTTACGCTTAGTTCATAACCATCAGGACGTGAGAAGAAGGGCAAGGGAATTAATAATTGGCGAATAATGAACTAAAAATAGACATACATGAAAAAGAGTCGACTTAAACCTGATCAGATATTACACGCAATCGATTTTTCAGAACGTCTTACAGATACGAAATTGTGGCTTAGGATGGCCGACGATTTAATTGCTGCAGCTAATATTCTCGAAATAGAGGTTGTAAAATACTGGTCTGAAATCCAATTCGAAAATAATAGAATAGTTAAAATTTCTAATCGTAAATACGTACAAGGAGCATATTCTTTATTGATTGCATATGCTTTAGAAAACTATTTTAAGGCCCTGTTAATTCATCGAAATATAGAGTCTTTGAAGGGTAAGCTTCTTACAAAACTTCCAAAATATCTTAGCTCACATAACCTTTGTCAGTTAGCATCTAAATCAAAATTCAAACACGACCTTTCAGAGGAGGACCTTTTGTCTCGATTGTCCAGAAGTTCTATCTGGGCTGCTCGATACCCCATACCAGTAGAGCCAAATGCGCTCAATGCTATCCACATTCTATCAAACGGAAAAGCTCATCTAGCGGCATTTTATTCCCCCAATGACATAAATCATATTCATAATTTCATTAATCGCCTCCGCAATTATGTTCTAACTGAAATTGAGAATAATGAATAATAATTGGGACATTGATAGCAGTTGTATGATAGGCAATTTGATTGCCCCGCCGTAAGGCGTCCCCAAGAGAATGCTGGATGAAAGAGAATTGATAATTAGCTAACAATAAACTGCATGGGCAGGGAAACCTGCCCATCCTACGGAAATCAATATGATACAAAAAAAGCAATCAGCGGAATTCGGTAAAGTCGGTATAGCTCTGGCAATTGTCCCCTGGATTCCGATGCTCCCGGCATTATTGAATGTTTCCGGCTTAACATGAGGTGCCGCATTCGGATTCCTTGGAGGAATCATAGTTGTTTTCGTGCCGCCAATAGCCCTGATAATCAATATCGTTGGATTATTTAAGGACAGAATCAAGCGATACGCCGTCATCGGCCTGGCCATAAGTATCATAACTTTTTTATTCTGGCTTCAAGTTATATATGTTCGGTGCTATCGAATCTCGAACACAAGAGAACTTCCGCAATCGATAACTCAACAATCCGTAGAGAGACCATAATAAGATCAATTGTGCATAATAAATGCGCTTGTTGGGGTCATTTCGAGTGTAGCGAAGCGGAGTCGAGAAATCTTTTTCAATAGATTTCTCCACTTCGGGCCACTTTGTGGCCCTCCGGTCGAAATGACGAAGGCGCAAATCTTAAGCAGAATTGGTATAAGATAAGCATTGATTGGTGGGCGAAGTGATTCATTTAATATTTACGATATTTTTTTCTCTGCGCACTCAGCGTTCCCGGCGGTGAATCATTCCCATTCGATGGTTGCGGGGGGTTTGCTGGAGATGTCGTAAACGACGCGGTTGACGCCGCGGACTTCGTTTATTATGCGGTTGGAAATGTTGCCGAGGACTTCGTATGGGATTCTTGAGAAATCGGCGGTCATAAAATCGACGGTCTCGACGGCGCGGATGGCGACGACATTTTCGTAGCTTCGCTCATCTCCCATCACGCCGACAGTGGAAATAGGCAACAGTACGGCCAGGGCCTGGGATATTTTTCTGTAAAGGCCAGCCACCTTGATTTCATCTATCAGAATTTCGTCGGCGGAGCGCAGTATTTCCAGCCGCTCCGGCGTAATATCGCCGACGACGCGGACGGCCAGGCCCGGGCCGGGGAATGGATGCCGCCAGACCATATCTTCGGGCAGTCCCAGGTATTCGCCGACCAGTCTGACCTCGTCCTTGAAAAGGTCACGCAAAGGCTCTACCAGCTCGAATCCCAGCTCGGCGGGCAGGCCCCCAACGTTGTGATGCAGCTTGATATTGGCGGCGGGGGCGTGCGTGTCGCGTGAATCGCCGGACTCGATGACATCGGGATAGAGCGTGCCCTGTGCGAGGAATTTAGCGTTGGGGATTTTGTCAGCTTCGGACTCGAAGGCCTTGATGAACTCGGCGCCGATGATTTTTCGTTTCTGCTGAGGGTCGGTTACGCCTTTCAGTTCGGCGAGAAACTGCTTCGACCAATCCACGACCCGCAGGTCCATGTGGAAATGGTTTCGGAAGGTCGAGATGACCTGCTCGCGTTCGTTCTTCCGCAGCAGGCCGTTATCGACGAAGATGCAGACAAGCTTCTCGCCAATCGCCTTATGAACGAGCGATGCGGTAACCGAGGAATCGACGCCGCCGCTCAGGCCGCATATCACGGTGGCGCTGCCCACCTGCCTGCGCACGGCCTCGACGGTTTCGCCGGCGAAATCGCTCATCTTCCAGTCGCCGGAGCAGCCGCAGATGTCGTACAGGAAATTCTCCAGGATTTGCGAACCTTTGGGCGTGTGCGAGACTTCCGGGTGGAACTGGACGCCGTAGAATTTTTTCTTTTTATGTCGGACCGCCGCGAACGGGCACGTCCCGGTACTGGCCAGCTTGTTGAAATCGTCGCCCAATTGCTCTATCTGGTCACCGTGGCTGGCCCAGGCCGTGATGGACTCCGACAGGTTTGCCAGCAGGTCGTTTTTGTCGATAATAGCCAGGCTCGTCCGACCGAATTCGCGCCTTTGTGCGGGTGCGATTTTCGCCCCCAGGACTTGGCAGCCCAATTGCATGCCGTAGCAGATGCCGAGGATGGGCACGTCCAGTTCGAAAATCTTCTCATCACACCTCGGCGCGTTTTTTTCGTAGACGCTGGCCGGGCCGCCGGAGAGTATTACGCCCTTCAGCGGCAATTTCGATAATTCATTTGCCGTTACGTCGGCGGGAAAGATTCGCGAATATACATTCTGCTCGCGGACCCGCCGTGCGATTAGCTGGCCGTACTGACTGCCAAAATCCAATATAGCGATTATTTCCCGGCTCATAATAACTCGTTCCCTGGTTTTCGTTTATCGTCGAGCTGAGTGTAAGGTTTTCCGCCGGCTTTGTCAACGGTTTGGCCAGGGCTACCGCATCTAATTT
>DQCG01000100.1 GCA_003533825.1 Phycisphaerales bacterium | reverse complement strand
TACGGAAAGCCGCTTGACCCCACACACCGTGATGCCCTCAGGGCGCAAATCATCCGATCAGCCCTGAACCAGGACAACCCGCGAAAAAGCTAATATCTCTCCTGCCTGCCGTGCGGATGGACTCGGAATAACAACCAAGAAATCCCATTTCACATCTTCTTCCGTTTGTCGGAGGCCTATTCTGTAAAACCGTGATTTACTACGGGCTCACTGCCCGGTTGTAGATGCGGATATCATCAATCAGGCCGGACCAATAGGTACCTGGTGCCATAGCTTTACCAGTGCCAATGTACAGACCATTTGATGAGCTCTGCAAACCAGACTGTGTGTCTTCAGCCACAACGACACCATCAACGTAAAGTGTTCTGTGCGAACCATCCCAGACAAAGCCTATCCGATGCCAGTTGCCGTCGGTTATGACAGTCTGAGACCACAAGGGACTGCTATTGCGGCCGGGACCTGCAAGCTCCGTCATCAAATGTCCTTCTGAAGGATCTGTGCAGAGCCAATTCGCCGCACCCATTTGCGACAGGATGGCCTGGCCTGGAGCACCGCCTTTGATCCATGCTATAATGCTGAACGGCCCACCTGTCGGATTCAAGACAGAGCTAACTATGATGTAATCATCCACTCCATCTAATTGAATCGCACCATCTATTTGTCCACCATCAGGTTGCCAGACAGGTTCTCCAATGACAATGCCATCCCTATAGCCGGTTTTACTAAAACTATCCGCAGCGATAATACCTTCTGTTTCGTCAAGTCTCCAATTAGCTATCAAGCCCAACTGAGGAATTTCTTCCTGCCAAAACTCCATGAAAAGAACCAGGTCTTGCTCATCCACGGTCCCATCACCGTCAGGCAAGGGGGCGATATCAACCAACGGCTCGTCCTGACCCCAGTATTCAATCAATATCTCAAGATCCTTTATGTTTACGATTCCATCGCGGTTAAAGTCAGGGGATGATTGCTCGGGAAGCAGTTCAATATCCACTCGGACAGCAGGCCCATCGGTCACTATGACATTTTCCACTCCACGGGTACATACCCGGGGACGTGAAACACCAGGTCATACGTGCCGGGCAGAAGCATTCGGTGATAGTCACCAACGTCCGGATCGGTGAAAACAGGCTGACTATTGCCTTCTACAAGGACCTCGGCCCAGAGCGGTTCGCCGGATGCTCTGTCGGTAATAATCCCGCGTACGCCTATATGCACCGCCTCAAGAAAGCTCAACATCGACTCGGAATTATCCGACCAAAGGGCTGGGATTTGAGATGCGGACGGCCTTTTATTATTAGAAATTTCAATCGTTACCTCATTGCAGCTCACGTAACGGTAATTCCAATCTGCCATTTCCCCTATGACAGGATACCAGCGGGCGCTGTTTATAATGCCATCAGGCCTATTGTTCCACATCGGCAGATTGTGCATAGAGTATCGCCTGGAGATTTCTTCATACAGAAGGTCGTCGGGCGTAGGTGTATCCACGGCACTCATTTGCTCGTTATAACCGTAAGGATAACAAACGAGCAGCGAACCAGTATGAAGACCTGCTGAAAGGACAAAACTGTTCTCAACCGTCCAGTTCATGATATGACGTACTTCCGGCTGACGAGTTTCGGCGTCCAGCGGTTCACCGGTGAATATGTTCCCGCTGCTGTCGGTAAGTAGCGGGAAATTGCGGTTCAGGTCAATCCCACTGGCATTGCTTCGTCTGCTCAACTCAAGTCCGTCCGGATTCATCAATGGCACGATCCAGATAGCTGTGCTGTTAATAAGATTCGTGATACGCTCATCTTGGCCGTATTCTGTTAAGAGTAAATCAATGAAGTATAGACACATTTCAGTGACAGGTGATTCGTCACCGTGCATTGTAGAGACATATTTGAACTCCGGCTCATCTTCCTCATCATCGGGATTGTCACTGATGAGTATGGCCCATAGCTCGCGGCCCTGGACCGACTGGCCGAGAGTGTAAAGCCGGCAGATGTCAGGATGCGCCTCGGCGTAGGCACTCAGTTCCTCTGTTAAAGTAGCGTAGCTGTGGTAGCTGCCTAACGCCATAATATCGAAGCCTTCCTGCCGGGATTGTTGCTCTATTTCACGCAGGGGGTAACCTGTTTGTTTGAGCCGTTCAAGCTCTTCCAGGCTCGCGTATATCGTAGCAACATTGCCCTGGACATTGCTTATGTCGTATCCTGCTCGTGCGAGTTCATCCAGAGCGTCGCGGTCTGGGAATGTGACCTCCACTACCACAACAGGCCCCAGCCGCGGACCCGCGGCTGTAATAGCAGCCGAATTGGTCTCGCTATCTGCCGCTTGCCCTGAAACAGCACCCGCCACAGATGTGATGATCAATGCTATTAACAACAACCTCATTCTGTAACAATCAAACCATCTCATTTTGTACCTCACTTTCTGCCCTTTGGGCAATAAAACACAAAGTTAAGTTCCGTGCTCGAACGATCATTCCACCTATATCTCCGTAAGAAATTCTCAATCTCGCAGAAATTCTTGAGATTTTTTGAAAAAATTTATCAGAAACGCTGGGAATATGCGCAGAGATATCGTTATATGAGTCGTTCTGCTCATTCTCTGACATAGCTGCGTCCTCCTGATATTATTACCTCACAAAGACCAACATACGACTTTACTGGGATTTTGTTAAGATAATATAGGACTTTTCTGTGGGCTGGTTGAGTAAATTATCATTCGAATCACAGGGCATGAAACACATATAATAAGTGCTGTCTCACGGAGATTTTCTCAGAAAGAGCTTGAATTTTGAAGAGAATTTTAGCATAATATATAACAAACTAAATATAAATAAACTAAAAGAGGGAAATCAGAAAATCAGGAAACCAGGAAGGAGGGCATCAGGATGGCAGGAAATCAGGATTGAATATAGTTGTGTTCATTCGTGTAAATTCGTGGTTTCTTGGCTATCATAGAGTTTGAAAAAACAAACCCAATGTTAAAATGGGCAAAATGGCTTTAATTCATTAATCATAAAGGTTTATGGGTGTTTTTGTGTTTTTTGGCGGTTTTGGCGTCGAAAAACAAACCCAATCAAAGCCAATTTTAATAAAATCAGCCTTGGGCTTACAATAGGTTAGTGCTGGCCAAAGGCTGCGGGATGACAATTTAGTTTGCGGCTTAATACTACCGGCTGAATCTGCCAAAATGGCACGAAAATTGACGTTTGGAAATTTCGGGTTGGGGGCGGGAAAAAAGCTAAATTCTTGTTATAAGGCGATTTAAGTTGTTTCCAGGGGGATAATCATTTCTTTGGCACGTTGTTTGCACAATATGGGCCATGAGGT
>DQCG01000114.1 GCA_003533825.1 Phycisphaerales bacterium | reverse complement strand
ATGCCCTGTGCCATGGCTGTAGACAGGCAGGTCGGTCTTGTCAATTACTTCTCGTGCGGCGGCATCGACCTGCGTGATTTTCACGCCGGGCTTTATCGTTTTTATCGCCGCGGCCTGGGCCTGTTCGACAACGTCGTAAGCCTTCTTATAGAAAGTCGTCATGCCGCCGATTACAAAGCATCGGGTAATATCGCTGCAATAGCCATTGTATTTGGCGCCGAAGTCGATAAGGACGGCGTCTTTTTTCCTGAGCTTTCTTTTGCCGGGCTGATGGTGCGGACGGGAGCCATTCGGACCGAAGGCAACGATTGTCTCGAAGCTGTTGCGCGCCCCGAGCTTGCGGATTTGAAAATCGAGCATGCCGGCCAGCTCGCTCTCGGTGACACCCGGCTTGATCTGCGGCAGGGTTTGTGCGAGGGCTTTTATCGAGACAGCGGCGGCGGATCTGATTGTTGCAATCTCGCTTTCGTCCTTAACGCTGCGCAGAGTCTCTACAATTCCCGCTACCGTTCTGAACCGGGCTTTGACGGTCTTTTTCAACTGCTCGAAATCGGCCAGTGAAGAATTGTCCTCAACAGCCACCGTCCGGATGGATTTTAGTTTCTCTACCAGTTTGGCGACGGCTTCGGCCATCAGCCCGGCACGCTCGATGATTTTGCAGCTCGGACATTCTTTCTGCGCCTGCTCGGTGTATCTGCTGTCGGTCAGAAGCCAGACCCGCCCTCCGGCGACAGCAGCCCAGCTATCTTCGCCGAGAAAGCCGGTCAGGTAAGTGACATTGGCCGGCTCTGTGACGAGCAGGCAGCGTATCTTCTTTTTATCGAGCTCGCGACGTATCGCCCTGATGCGTTTGCGTATAATATTTCTATCCATTCGGATTGTTCTCCAATCGATACTATTTGTCGATGCTCAGCGGCCGAGCACATTCTTTGCCGGCGCCCACTTTTTCTGCCAGGCGGGATAATCTTCTGTCAGCAGGTCCGTCGCGTAATATCCGAGCCAACTGTATCCTGTGCGGCGCTCGTAAGATATCTCGGCCAGCGTCGCTTTCGGTATGCCGTCCCGGCTACAAAAGATAGGCTTATTGGTCTCGATATTATAGAACCGGGCCCAAATCGGAGGCGCCGAAGCATCCTCGACAATCACTTTATCCCAGCCCCTCGATTGTGACTTGTCTTGTTTTCGGACCTGCCTGATTCCTTTAAGCCCGGCTTGGTCGAACCACGCCACCGCTGCCTGCACGGCCTCGATAATCTCCGGCCCGGGCCTGTCAATACTCATCAGGAACCTGACAATACCTACGGATTCAGCCCCGCTGATTGAGGCTAATTCGTAACTCCGGGCCTTTCTCGGAACGAAGGTTTTTTCATCATGCTGGGCGCACCATGCGGTCTTTCTGCCGTTGGCGACGATCTGACATTTCAGGATACACTCGATGCCTCTTGGCACCGCTGCTTCGGCTTTCCGGCGGCGGTCCTCATCGACAAAGGCATAGGGCGGCTTTTTCCCGGCTATATCGCCGAGCAGGTCAAGCACACCGATCATCGTGCCATCGTTGAACGTGATGTGCTTCGAATAGCCGGAGGGATTCGGATAGCGCTGCGGCCAGCCGCCATTGTCGTACCGGGCTTCGAGCACGTAATCCAGCCCCTTGAGAAAGGCGTCTTCGAAGCGTTCGATTCCGGTGGCCTGATAGACCATGGCAAGGTATCGCATCTGCCTGCGAGTGGCCCCGTTGTCCAGCGTCGAATCATTCTTACTTTTGGCCTTGCGAAGCTCAGCCTTGTCCTGTTCGCCCAGGACAGATGCCATGTCGATATTTTTCTGCCAGCCGCCTGAGTCGCGCTGGTACAGAAGAAGGTTATCGGCAATGCGTATTGCCTGGTCGGTAGCGTAAAATTCCGGCCGCTGGTTGAGGCATTGCCTCCACGTTATAGAGCCGGCGGGATTTTCCCTGCCCTGGGCACCGGAAAAAATTGCCAGGGCAAACAAACAGAGCGAAAACTTCAATGTATATCGTATCATATTCATAATATTTACAGAAAACCGCGAAAAATCAAGCCTTTTTAGCCGGCGCGTTTGGTTTTGCACTGCCTGATTCTTATACTTTCTGTAGATCAAGACCTTGCTGGGGGGGAAACCGGTTGGCGCAGAAACATGGTTCCACCTTCGATGTTTTCCGCAAGGGAGAAGAACTGTTTGTAACGCCCAATTTTCCCGGAGAGGACGGCTCGAGCGGCCGTCCTTTTTTTTATGCCTTGTCTCAGCCACCTTTTGCAATTACAATGGTTTATCGTGTGAATTGGCCACTCTTAACTGTTAATAACTTTTTTCAGGATTTTTGGTAGCTAAGCTATGCTGTTACCTATACGAACGAATATAATGCCGAGGCGTACTCCGTACATAAATTACGCCCTCATAGCTGCTAATGCGCTTATTTTTCTGCTGGAATATCAAAGAAATCCTGGCACCGGTCATCTGGAATTCCGGCCCTGGGTATTGCAATTTATGCTCACGGTCGAGCGGCCGCAATTGTGGCAGTTTGTAAGCTACGCCTTTTTGCACGGGGGTATTATGCATATTGTCGGCAATATGTTCTTTCTGTATCTTTTCGGCAATAATGTCAACGATAAGCTCGGCAATATCGGGTACCTGTCTTTTTATCTGGCCGGTGCGGTATTCAGCGGGATAGGCCACATGCTGATTGGCGGTGGTAATGTTCTCGGAGCCAGCGGGGCGGTTGCCGCCGTAACGGGAGCTTACCTGGTGCTCTTCCCACAGACCTTAATAACCGTCTTATATTGGTTCATATTCATCGGCACCATGGAGCTGCCGGCGATGTACTTCATAGCCTTCAAGCTCATCATCTGGGACAATCTGATCGAACCTCGTTTTGCCCCTCCGGTCGCCGTTGCCTACGGTGCACATATAGCGGGATATGCCTTCGGTATCGCAGCGATGGTCGGTCTGCTTGCAACTCATATTCTCAGCGGCAGCAATTACGATATGTGGGCGATGATAAAACGATGGAATCGGCGCCGCCTCTATCGCGATGTCGTTTCGAGCGGCTACGACCCGTATACCGGCCGGACTAAGACCAGGCAGATAAAAGTCAAAGAGGTTATCAAAAGCGCCGCCGAGCAACAGAAGGAGGAGCAAACAAGGCAGCTTCGCAGCGAGATTCGCAATCGGATGGTGCAGCGAAATTTGGCGGGTGCCGCCGAACTCTATCTCGAGCTTCTCGCGCAGGACAGTAATCAGATTCTGCCGCGCCAGCAACTGCTGGATATTGCCAATCAGCTTGCCGGCGATAACAGGCACGCCGAAGCGGCACAGGCTTACGAGCAGTTTTTAACCCACTACCGAACCTACCAATACGCCGAACAGGTCGAGCTGATGTTAGGCATCATATATTCACGCTATCTGAAACAGCCCGAGCCTGCGACGAAACATTTAGAGGCCGCTGCGAAAAAACTCTCCGACCCGGACCAGTTAAAGATGTGCCGGGAAGAAATCGCCCATTTACAAGGGTAAGAGCCGTTTGACAGGCCTGGTGCTGATATACGGTTCTTCTCATCGACGTTTTCAGTATAAGAATCGCAGACAAATCGCAATGCATCCAAATATCAGTCTCATCATGGCCGGGCCGGGAAATTACCTAATGTGTGGTCAATCTCCGTTCCCGGACGAGTAAAAATAGGTAAAATATCGCTGGAGAATCTCTCCCAGATGGTCGATATTTTATGTAATAAAAAAGTTGACAATTACTCAGACGACTGCTAACTTGAAATGTCGATCGAATCGTTTGGCGATTCAGTTGTTTTTGGGTTTTGGGATAATAACCTCTATTGGGAGACAGAAAAATGCGATCTTACATAAACTTATTCATTTGTGTCATCTTAGCAGGTTTGGTCTCTGTTAGCTTTGCCCGGCGGTCCGGTGCCACATCCGGCGGCTCACAGGAAGTCGATACCTCGACCTTTCCTTACAGTGCCGAAATAACCGGCAACGATGTTTATGTTCGCTCCGGCCCGGGCACGAACTTTTACCACTGCGGCAAGCTCAACACGGGCGACAAAGTCAGAGTGGTCGGCAAACAGTTTAGCTGGTCTCGCATCATTCCCCCGGCCGGAAGCTTTTCCTGGATTTCGATGCAGTACGTCAGGATTGCCCCGGACGATTCGGCGGTCGGGATCGTCACCGGCGACAATGTGCGTGTCTATGCCGGTTCCGATTACGTCAAGCCGCTCTATTCCACGACACTGCAGGGAAAGCTAAGCAAGGGCGAGAAGGTCAAGCTGTTAGGCGAGCAGATGGACGATTATTATAAGATCGCCGCCCCGGCTTTTGCCTACCTGTGGGTAAGTACGAATTTCACAAATCCGATACCGGAACCGGTCGTGACACCGCCGGTCACCCCGACCCTACCGCCCGTCGAGCCGAAAGTCGAGCCGAACAAACCAGCAGACGCCAACGAAACGACCCCGGTCGTTCCGGCTCCCGCAGTTCCCAAGTCGCCGCTCGAGAGATATCGCGCGCTGCAGGCGCAGGTCGTGGCCGAGCGGGCCAAACCCGCTGCCCGGCAGGACTACACGAACCTGAAAAAGGCGCTCACGGAGATTGCCAACGACAAAGAGGCCGGTAAAGCCGCTCGATTTTCACAGTTCGTGCTCAGGCAGATAGAGGGCTACGAGCTGGCTCTGGCAGTCGTCAAAGAAGTCCAGCTTCAGAACGAGCAATTGGCGAAGGTCAAGGCGGGGATCGATAAGGCCCGTGCGACAAGACTGGCGGAAGTTGCCGACTTAGGCAGATTTGCAGCGGTAGGCCAGTTCCAGACTTTCACGATTTACGGTCCCGGACACTACCGGCTCCTTGGCGAAGACGGAAAAATGATTTGTTACGCTTTACCTGAGGCGGGAGCTTCGCAGATGGATTTGAGCGGTTTCGTCGGACAGAAGGTCGGCCTGGTCGGAGCTATCGAGCCGCACCGGCCGACAAAGAAAGCACTCGTAAAATTCACGGAAATAGTAAAGCAATGATCTCGTTCTGCGTTCCGCGTTCGTAGTACTGCGAACACAGCACACTGCACTCAGCACAAAAAACCGGGGATAGTCCCGCTGGTTCTATTTTGCGCTCTCCGTAAGTCCTGAAAGAGACACCTTATGGCGGAATCCCGAAGACATCGCAAGCGATTCGGCAAGATCTGAAATTGGCAATTGTGGGCGACGCACCATACGGTGAAAGAACCATCGTTGCGTTTGAGATTGCTTCGCTTCGCTCGCAATGACAAATCCAGTCACACTTTTTCTATGGAGCATCAAATCCCTTTTATTCATCTTGACGCTATCCGCAGTTCTTGGGACTCCTTACGGAGAACGCTGAACACTGAACGCTAATAAATTGGCTTTGATTGGCTTTGTTTTTTCGCAGCTCCAAAGCGTGAAATTCTTCATAATCACCTTTCATATAGATACTTACACTCATTCTGCCCTTCCGGAAATTGGTCGAGTAGACGTACTAT
>DQCG01000237.1:825-9826 GCA_003533825.1 Phycisphaerales bacterium | reverse complement strand
ATTCTTTACGGCGTCCGCATCCGAGCCGAAGTATACCTCATGAGAAGCGGCAATCGCTCCGGCATCCCAGGTAAGAGTTTGTGTGGGACTTACATCCACAGCACCATTGGCCGGATTTGGGCCGGTGACGGCGCCCTCGGTAGTGAAACTCCAGACTTCACCTTTATACGTATCGGCGGCATCGAACTCATCGACTCGCCAGTAGTACGTCTTAGCCAATTGGAGCGGGCCGGGACTATAGCCTGCCAATCCTGCGGACACTCCATCGGTAGCGTTATTTACAGTTTCAAAATCTTCACCGAAGTAAACGGTGTGCAGTTTCGCGCCGAAACCCGGTGTCCAGGTAAGTGCTGCATCCACAGGCACAAACTCGGCGCCATCGGCCGGGATGGGCTCGCGGGCCGTTTTCGAGGGAATCGAGAAGCTCCAGATATCACCTTTCCACGGGCTGTTCGGCTCGGTTTCGTTGACTTCGTCGATCCGCCAGTAGTAGGTCGTGCCGGGGATAAGTCCGTCCTGGTAAGGATATCCCGGAAATCCGGCGATGAGGAGGGTTCCGGCCTGGTTGCCTACGAACGTATCGCCGGCACCCTCATTCACATCGTCGAAATTGTCACCGATATACACATCGTGCGAGGCTGCCAAATCTCCAGGACGCCAGTTAAGGGTCACCCACGTAGCCTCAATAAGGGAGCCATCGGCCGGGACCGGGCCAAAGGCATAAGGCCATGGCTCACCTTTCATAGCACCCAGAATCTCACCCTCAGACAGGGCGTGGCTGTAAAGGCGGACTTCGTCGAATGACCCGTGGAATGTTCTCTCACTAATAGTAGGACGATTGCTGTTATATCCGATTTCGACCATGGCATCGACATTAGGACCGATTGAGAATGGTTTGGGGCCATCTTCATCGACGCCGTTAAGATAAACTGTAAGCATGCTTCCGTCAAACGTCCAGGTCAGGTGAACCCATTCATTTTTCGGCATAATGGAGAAGGGGACCGATCCGGCCCCTTGATACGTAGCACCGACTCGGTCCGTGTAGGTCGCTTCCGTATGGGCGCCCCACAATTCGACCTGGAACATCATCGTGTCGGCGCCCCATCCGTTCGATTTGGTGAGGAAATGCTGAATTTCGCCTGTCCCATCCCAGAACGCCCAGAGGGCAAGACTGAATTGTCCCGTTCCATCTGTCGGATCGAAAATTCCACAGTCGATCCCCACGCATCCATCCGGGTCGAAAACAACTGCGCCGCCGGAACCTTCCGGTCCAACCCCCCATTGCGGGGTTCCAAGCAGTGTTCCGTTGTGATTGTTGCCGGAGCTGTCATTGGCGGTGTCGCCGGAACCCTCCTCGAACCGCCACCAGCCGATGAGATCCGCCTTAACCGCGCTCGTCGGAATCAAGCCCAGCACCAAAGCAATAGAAATTAGATAAATCAATCTTCGACACATAATAGTCCTCCTTCAAAAAGGTTTGGATAAATATTCTTTGGCCATACCAAAGTGGTCGATAATGACTTTTAAATTCCCTGCGCTCTAATCCATCCTATAGGAGAATTGTTTACGGCTTGAGATTACCTCCTTCCTTGAAAAACCAATCATAATCGATTTCGCATTGAAAATCTAAAATACACTAAAGAAAGCTCGGCTGCCGGAGTATATAAAGCCACAGATACTAATATTTTATACCAGACAGACCGCAATCACGTCAAGAAAAATCGCCGGATCAGATGATAAAAACGAAATTAAGTGGGAGTTGTGGTGAACTATCGATCATTTTTGGTGGGTTCGAAGATTCTCACCGTGTTTTTACCTGCCTGCTTGGCCATATACAGCGCCTGGTCGGACCGGCTTGTAATATCCTCGGGAGTAGTTTCAGCATCATACTGGCCCAGCCCCACGCTAATAGACAATTGTATCTGCTCCTTCTGCCACGTTGTCGGAGAACTCGCAACCGCATCGACCATACGCTGGGCAACAACAGTAGCATCGTCGAGCGAGGTATTGAGCAAAATGACCGCAAACTCGTCGCCGCCGTATCGTGCCGCCGTGTCGATTTGGCGGATGCATTCCTTTATTTTTTTGCTGATTTTCCGAATGGCCTTATCGCCGGCCCGGTGGCCATAAGCATCGTTAATATTCTTCAGGTTGTCAATGTCGATCATAATCAGCGAAATTCGCCCGCCATACCGGCGTGACCGCCAGAGCTCCTTTTCCAAGATTTCGTAAAACGTCTTATGATTTACAAGACCTGTCAGGCCGTCCGTTGTGGCCTGGCGCTGGATCTTTTCGAATAACTTTATGTTGCCGATTGATGCGCCGACCAACTGGCTAAACAGCTCGATCAGAGCAATGTCACCTGAATTGAAGTGGTCGCTGTCCATTTTATCCGCCAAATTGAGCACGCCAACCACCCTGTCCTGACAGATGAGAGGGGCAATAGCACAATTTTTGGTCCTATAATTTTCAGCAAAGACCCGTTGTGATTTTCTGATTATTGGCTTCTTATGCGAGTCTATGTCCGGCACCAAAATAAGCTCTTTACTTCTTATGGCCATAACCATAAGAGGTGTCGGTGTTTGATTTAGCGAAACGATTTTATTTATTAGAAACGGATGATTGTGTTTGTGCAGGTGCAATATATTGTTCGTCTCATCAAGTATATACAGCGAGGCAAAGCTTGCACCAACCAGCTTAGGAATATTTTTTATGCAAAGATCAGCTATTCGATCGATTTCGAGACAGTTTATCTGTCGAGCCAAAGGAGTAACTTGCTCAAGCAGCCAAATGTTGCTATCAGAATTATTAATGACCTCTGCCGGATTTTTATCGGTGCTGTTCATGTTTCACAAGTGGTCCAGTTTTGTCTTTGTCTCGCAATTCCAGGTAGCGTAATGTGTTTTCTTACCCTTCTATCGGATATTTCAGCGGTTATATTTGGCAAAAAAGTATTAGCTAAATCCAAAACGATTCCGAGCCGCAGCTCAAAAGATACCGTCAACAACAAACTTCGAGCAAGTAAAGTACCTTAAAATCTTAAAAGCAAAATTTTCCGCAAAATGGCCGGCAAATATCAAAACCTTTGCCCAATTAAAGTATGCGCTACTTTCATCTTATATAGCCGGAAATTCCACATTTTGTTTTCTACAGGGCAAAATTGACATACATCGGAGATCAAATATCCGTTCGTAAATCCAGTGTCCGTCTTGAAATATCTTGGGGAACAAAAAATAACCAAATTTTTATTAAAATATTTTAAAAAACATTGACACGTAATAAAATGTATTTTACATTTTACAAAATGCAAATTATCTTTTGACTTTTCAAGAGGGTTTAATTGTTTATGGTTTGGCATGAATCGACGAGTTTGGTCCTGTGCGAATAATCCAGACCGGAACCGGCTTACAAAATCCAGAATCGAATATTGATTGTTACTGAAGATATCGATGCAACCGGAACTTAACAACGAGACAATACAGATACCAGCTAAGCTTTATCGAATCGGCGAGCTTGTCAACTATACCCCCTTTTCAAGACAGACTATTCATAACTACACGATAATGGGTCTTATTCGTGAAGCAAAATGGACCGAGGGTGGACATCGACTATACGATGAGTCCGTGTTTGAGAGATTGTCGGAAATAATCAAGCTCAGAAAAACCAAAACGCTTTCGGAAATAAGGGAAACTCTAAGCAAAAAAGAAAGACGGGATTCACAATCGAGGGAAACAGATCAAAAAGGAAGGATCCAGTATGAATCTGATGTCACTGATAACGGATAATATCGCCGAAATATTGATTAAGATAGTCAAGTTCACCCAGACTCGCCAAAAAATCCTTATCCAGAACATAATTAACGTACAAAATCCCGGATTTGTGCCGAAAGAGCTGGAGGTGGATGAGTTTTCCATCGTGATTAACAATGCGGTCGACGAGCACATTCGAAATCAGCGGCTTGTCCTGCACGACACAGAAAATATCAAATTCGGTCACAGCGGCAGCATAGAAGTTAAACCGGTGGTCGATGAACACGGCAAAAAACTTCTTGCACAAAACCAGACTGAATATATCGAGCGGCAAATAAGCAAGCTTTGGGAAAATTCCCTTAACCAAAAGGTTGCCGCCGAATTACTGAGGCAAAAACAAGGAACGATTCCAATCGACTATTAGAGCCGATGCGACTGAAAATAATAGGGTAAAAAAACATTGTTTTTATACAAATGATCGAAGATTGAGGTTTTTTAAGAAAGTTGTTGACCGGTTCTTCTTAAAGTTATCAGCCAAAATTTCGATAAAAAATTAATGAAGGGTGCTATTTCTGTCTGTACTGCTTCAGAGCCTTAAGACATTGAAAAGTTAGGTTGTTTATTTAGTGGAAACAACTTGGGCTACGCAAAATCCGTTGGAATCATAGAACATTGGTTCTCGTAATATCGGGGCCGTTTCATGGAGGAAACCTGTGAAAACCGAGCAAGGACTCAACATCGAAAAAATATGGGAAGAGTTTCATAAAACCCACAATGAACATTCCCGCAACTTGCTTATGGAACACTACAGGACATTGGTAAAATATTGCGCCGAGCGTCTTCACAGCAAATTACCCGATAAGGTCGAGCTGGACGACTTGATCAGTGCCGGGATTTTCGGATTAATGGATGCCATTGACAAGTTCGATCCTTCAATAGGCGTAAAGTTCGAAACATACTGCTCGCCCCGGATTAGAGGTTCTATTCTCGATGAGCTTCGCAGCATGGACTGGGTACCGCGACTGGTTCGCGCACGGGCTCACCAGCTCGGAAAGGCCACCCATTCTCTCGAAACGCACCTCGGCCGCAAGCCAACCGAGAAGGAAATCGCCGATGAGCTGGATATGGATATGGACGAATTTAACAGGCTCCAGCGGGATGCGAACGCGGCCAGCCTGGTCTCGCTAAGCACTAAATACAGCGATGGCGAGGGCGAAAAGGATATTCGCGAAATAGACATCATTAAAGACGAACGAAGCAAAAATCCCGTTATCGAGGCTCAAAAACGGGATCTTAAAGGCCTCCTAACCAAAGGACTGACGCGGGCCGAACGGCTGATTGTCGTGCTGTATTACTACGAGGAAATGACAATGAAGGAAATCGGCGCCACGCTCGACCTGTCCGAATCCCGCGTCTCACAGATGCATTCGTCCATCATCGCACGTCTCAAAGCCCAGATGAACACCCGTAAAAAGGAATTTTCAGTCAGCAGGTCGTAGCTCGAAAGCGGCTTTTCATATCAAATATCTCGATCACCTTTTACGGGGCTTGTTTAAGCACGCCGGCTCTGGTATTATCTTGGCAGGTCAGGGACCCTGCACGGTTTTATTACGTCAGACCCTCTTTGCCACAATGAAACGCTATATCAAATGGAAAGAGGTTCAAATGATCACAGATACAATTTCACGACGGTATTTCCTTAGAACAATTGTGGCCGGAGCCGCCGCCGTCGCAGTGCCCCGGCTGTTATACGGCGGCAATCGGCCCGCGAAAAAATATAACTTTCTGTTCCTGCTGGCCGACGACCAGCGAGCCGACTCGATTCACGCCTACGGCAACAATTACATCCAAACACCGAATCTCGACAAGCTTATCGCCGGGGGATTCAGTTTCAGGCAAAATTACTGCCTCGGCTCGAACGGCGGCGCCGTATGCGTGCCCAGCCGGGCGATGATCAACAGCGGACGCAGCTACTTCAACGTCGATTCCCGGATGACCGGAGTCAAGATCATGCCGGAGCTGCTGAGAGATAACGGCTATACAACATTTGCGACAGGGAAATGGCATAATAAGGAGCAGTCGTTCCTGCGCGGCTTCGAGATAGGCAAAGCCCTCTACTTCGGCGGCATGGCGGACCATACGAAGGTCCCGGTCGTTGATCTTGGGCCGGAAGGAAAGTTTATTAACAAACGTGTGGGCGAGAAGTTTTCCAGCGAATTATTCACCAGCTCAGCAATCGAGTTCCTTGAGAACCACAAAGAGGACAAGCCGTTCTACGCCTATGTAGCATATACCGCCCCGCACGATCCGCGAAATCCGCCCATGAAGTACAGGCAGATGTATTACAGGAATCGTCCCCCACTGCCGAAGAACTTCAAGCCCCAGCATCCGTTTGATAACGGGCACATGGTCGGCCGCGACGAGAATCTGGCGCCGTGGCCTCGAACCGAGGAGGTTATCCGTGACCAGTTGGCGGAATATTACGGCCTGGTTACGCATCTGGATGAGCATATCGGCCGGGTACTGGAAGCTCTGCGAAAATCCCGCCATGCCGATAACACAATCGTAATATACGCCGCCGACCACGGCCTGGCACTCGGCAGCCACGGCCTGCTGGGCAAACAGAGCATCTACGAGCACAGCATGGGCTGCCCGCTCGTCTTCGTCGGGCCGGGGATTCCCAAAGGCGGCTCGACCAAAGCGTTTTCCTACCTTCTGGACATCTTCCCGACCGTCTGCGGATTGACCGGCCTTCAGGCCCCTCCCGGCGTTGAAGGAAAAGACCTGAGGCCGATCTGGGAAGGCCGGGCCGATAACGTGCGAGATTCCGTATTCCTGTCCTTCTCTAAAATTCAACGATCCGTGCGAGATGAGCGATGGAAGCTGATTCGCTATCCGCAGATCAATCACACACAATTGTTCGACTTGAAGAACGACCCCGATGAGCTGAACAACCTTGCCGATGAGCCCCCGCAGGCCGGACGCGTCAAACAAATGCTGCAACAATTAAAACTATGCCAGCAAAAAGTCGGCGACAACCTGCCGCTGACCGTCGCGAATCCCAGGCCGAAGCAAATCGACATGACCGGCCGAAAGCGCAAGCCGGATCGCTGGCAGCCCGACTGGATCGTGCGAAAGTATTTCGAAACCGACAAATAGCACTCAAAACTACGAATCATTGGAGGACTTAAAAATGCAAAGCCGGCGTGAATTCCTGGGCACTCTGGGCTTGAGTGCCGCGTATCTTGTACTGAACGGCTCGCTGAAGGGCGCCGACCGCCCTGCCCGCAGGCCAAATATCATTCTCTGCATGGCCGACGACCAGGGCTGGGGCGAGATGGGATACTATGGACACCCGGCCCTCAAAACTCCCGTCTTCGATGAAATGGCCGCGAATGGATTACGCTTCGACAGGTTCTATTCCGGCGCACCGGTCTGCTCGCCAACGCGGGCCAGCGTCATGACCGGCCGGCACCCGAATCGCTCGGGTGTGTTCCTCTGGAACTATGCCATCCGCCCGGAAGAAGTCACAATCGCCCAATTACTAAAGAAGGCAGGCTACCGAACGGGCCATTTCGGCAAGTGGCATCTCGGCCCGGTCAAGGCTGATTCGCCCGTCAACCCAGGCAAGTGCGGCTTCGATGAATACCTCTCGCACGATAACTTCTTCGAGCTTGATCCGCCGCTCAGCCGAAACGGCGCCGATCCCGAAATCCATAAGGGCGAAAGCTCCGAGATAATCGTCGCCGAGGCGATGAAATTCATCAAAAAAGTCCGCGAAGAAAACAAGCCGTTCTTCGTAGTCGTCTGGTTCGGCTCCCCGCACGGACCGTACAGGGCGACCGAAAAAGATGCCGCGATGTATGCCGGCGTGGATAACGAAAACAGGCGCAACCGCTACGCAGAAATCACGGCGATGGATCGTGCCATGGGTCAATTACGAACGGGCCTGCGGCAATCCGGGCTCGCTCGAAACACGCTGTTGTGGTACTGCAGTGACAATGGAATCCCGGGGCAGATGCGACCGACTGCGAACTTGCGCGGCGCAAAAGGGAATTTGTACGAGGGCGGAATCCGCGTGCCGGCGATCATCGAGTGGCCCGCCGTCGTCACCAGGCCAAGGATCAGTACCATGCCATGTGTGACATCAGATATCATGCCCACAGTTTTAAACTTGCTCGGCATTGAGCTGCCCGACCGCCCTATCGACGGCATAAATCTGCGCCCGCTGATCGAAGGGCAAATGACAACCAGACCCCGGCCAATCGGCTTCTGGAAGTATCCCCATAAAACCCAGCAGAAGAATCGACCATGGATGGATCCCGACCGGCTGAAAGGGACCACTCCGACAGCGAATCGCGACTCGATCCAGTTCCTGAACTTTCATCACCCGAAGCCGCTGACGGAAAACTTCCCCGGCCAGGCGGCGTGGATCGATAACCGCTACAAGCTCGTCACGGACGGCAAAAAAATAGAGCTGTTCGACATCGCAGCCGACCCGCTCGAAAAAAAGAACCTGGCAAAGGATAAATCCGGAACCGTTGCCGGAATGAAGGCCCAACTCGAATCCTGGCAGGCATCCGTCGAGAAAAGCCTCGCCGGACAGGATTATTAGCGAAGAAAATCTATCCGCAGGTTCGGCCCGGGCGGAGTAAGTTTTAGTCCGGATGGCCCCAGGCTTTCGGAACTTTGAAGTCTTTGGGCATTCGGTTCGGCGGGATATTGGGTTTCGCGGCCCGGCTCGCATAGGCTTCCAGGCGGCGCTTGAGTTCCCGGAATTTCTGCGGGTTTTTCTTGCTCAGATCGTTCTTCTCGTATGGGTCTTCGGCCAGATTGAAAAGCTCGAAGATGTTTTGGTCAGCTTTTTCACCGGTACTATTGGCTCCAATGTCACCGTTATGAACCAGCTTCCAGTCGCCGCAGCGGATTGCCCCGTTGCCGGGCGTGACGTTCAGCAATATATCCTCGTGCGGCGACATTTTACCCTCGGCAATCGTGGGCCAGGCATCTCTGCCGTCGAGCGGCAGCTTCTGCTGAAGATTGCCGCCGGCGAGCTTGATCAGTGTCGGATACATGTCAACAATATGCAGCGGCTGCCGGACGATTGTGCCGGCTGTTAGCACGCCCGGCCATGTCGCAGTCGCCGGAACGCGCACCCCGCCTTCGTAAAGCTGGGCTTTATGGCCGCGCAAAGATCCGTTGTCAGCAATGCCTCCGACACCGCCGTTATCGGAGCAGAAAATTATCAGGGT
>DQCG01000237.1:0-740 GCA_003533825.1 Phycisphaerales bacterium | reverse complement strand
ACCATCCCGGCGTAGATTCGCTTGTTTTTGGCCTTTATGTTCCTGTACATACTATTGTAAGGCTCCGGAGCCTGGAACGGCGAGTGTACGGCGTTGAAAGGAACATAGAGAAACAGCGGGCGGGAAAGATCGTGCTGCTCGATCAGCCGGACCGATTCATCGGCAAGCAGGTCGGTCGTATAGCCTTCTTCTTGCAAAGGCTCATCGTTTCGGTGCCAGTCCAGCCCTTTGTCGCGGATGTGGGTGAAGTAATTCAGGGCACCGTTGTAATGCCCGTACTGGTGGTCGAATCCGCGGGCGGTCGGCAGGTATCTCGAATCCAGATGTCCCAGGTGCCATTTGCCGCAGATGGCTGTTTTGTAGCCGGCCTCTCCGAGCGCCTGGGCAAGCGTCCTTTCCTCCAGAGGTAATCCATGGCGGGCCCACGGCCGAATAACGCCCACCTGCAATCCGTAGCGCATCGGATATCGGCCCGTCATCAGGCTCGACCGCGTCGGCGAGCATACCGGCTGGACATAAAACTGCTCCAGCCGCGCCCCCTCCGAAGCGAGCTTGTCGATGTTAGTCGTCTTGATACGGCTGCCGTGATAGCCAACGTCGTTGAAGCCCAAATCGTCGGCCAGGATAAAGACGATGTTTGGTTTGTTCGAAGATTTCTTCGCGAAGCCTGCGACCGGCGAAAGAGCGAGTGAGGCCGCACTTAGTCCAATAGCCTTCAGAAGGTCACGCCGTGTAAGATG
>DQCG01000444.1:2512-3234 GCA_003533825.1 Phycisphaerales bacterium | reverse complement strand
GTTAGTGCGGTGCGGCTGGACCGGCTGCTGGCGACGCTCGATGAGAGGGGGATCAGCCTGATCGATGAGGCCGATGTGGAATCGAGGCAGGCGGCGAAAGCGGGAGATGACGGGTTTGAGGCGGATGAAGAGGACGATGAAGGGGACGGCAAAGATAAACACATCAAAGATGAGGATGCGATACTCGAAAAACAACTCGTCGGCGAGGACGTCTCCCGCCGAATCGACGATCCTATCCGCATGTATCTGACTCAAATGGGCCAGATACCGCTGCTTACGCGGAATTCTGAAATTGCTTTGGCGAGGAAAATTGAGCTTGCCCGCATGGCGTTCCGGCGAAAAATGCTCCAATGCGACTACTGTGCCCGCAACTCCCTCGACTTACTCCAGCAGGTCCACGACGGTTCGATGTCATTCGACCGGACAATCAAAGTCGGCACGGCCCAGAACATGACCAAAAGCGTCATCAAAAAGCGTCTCCCCGAGAACCTCAAAACCGTAAATGGCCTGCTCAAAGTCAACCAAACCCTCTTCCAGAAAACCCTCACGGCCCAAAAAATGAGCGACAGCAAGAAGGCCCTAAAACGCCTTCGCAGATCCAAGCGAAAAATAGCCACCCTCCTCGAAGAGCTCAGCCTCCGCACCAGCAGAATCCAGCCCGTCAAAAACAAGCTCCACGGCATCTGCGACAAAATGCACTCATTAGAGCAGATGGTCGCAAC
>DQCG01000444.1:0-2479 GCA_003533825.1 Phycisphaerales bacterium | reverse complement strand
AAGAGACTGTCCGTCCTCGAAAAAGTCTACTCCCAATACGAGGAAACCAAGCGAACGCTCTCCAGCGCCAACCTCCGCCTGGTCGTTTCCATCGCCAAGAAATACCGCAACCGCGGCCTGTCGTTCCTCGACCTCATCCAGGAAGGCAACACCGGCCTGATGCGTGCCGTGGACAAATACGAATACCGCCGGGGCTACAAATTCAGCACATACGCCACATGGTGGATTCGCCAGGCCATCACCCGCGCCATCGCCGACCACGCACGGACCATCCGCATACCCGTCCACATGATCGAGACGATGAGCCGGCTGCGAACCGCCAGCAAGGTCCTGCACCAGAAATTAGGCAGAGAGGCGACCGTCGAGGAAATCGCCGAGGAAGCCGAGATGACCATCGAGGAAACCCGCCGGGTTCTAAAGATTTCAAAGCACCCGATCAGTCTCGACAGGCCCATCGGCGAGAGCGAGGACAGCTACTTCGGCGACTTCATCGAAGATAACCAAATCGATTCGCCCGTCGCTTCGGCCACGCAGGAAATGCTCAAA
This sequence comes from Phycisphaerales bacterium, assembly GCA_003533825.1. Classification (GTDB taxonomy): domain Bacteria; phylum Planctomycetota; class Phycisphaerae; order Sedimentisphaerales; family Anaerobacaceae; genus JAFGPJ01. The sequence goes on along the minus strand of DQCG01000444.1, from coordinate 1,933 downwards.
GACAGGATCGACGTGGTCCTCAAGACCCTTTCCTACCGCGAGCGAGAGATTATCAAGCTCCGTTACGGCATCGGCGACGGCTACACCTACACGCTGGAAGAGGTCGGCCGGATCTTCAAAGTCACTCGCGAGCGGGTCCGCCAGGTAGAGGCCAAGGCCATCCGCAAGCTACAGCACCCCGTCCGAGCACGCAAGTTAGAAGGCTTCATGGACCACAAAACCGCGTGACCGCCCCCTCGTCATCCCGAGCGAAGTCGAGGGATCTAATAATTGACTATTGATTATTGTCTATTGACTATTGCAACGGCGACATGTCATTTCGACCGAGCGCAGCGAGCGGAGAAATCTATAAAAAACTGCGTGACCGCCCCCTCGTCATCCCGAGCGAAGTCGAGGGATCTAATAATTGATTATTGAGCCCCGCAATCCATTGCGGGGTTTTTTCTTATCAAGTCGTTATTATCAAAATGGTAGGGTGGGCCTCGGCCCACCGATCGAAGCTCCTTTAATCCTCCCATCGAAAGGGAGAAATAAGTAAGGCGTCCCCCGATTTCAGCAAAAAACGTGTCTGACCCCTTTAATTTTTATCAAGGAACTCGTTTATAGCGTTCTTTAACAAAGATAAAATCATCATCTCAGTTCCGTCGTACTGAGATTCGGGATTAGCCTCAAAATATGCTTTATTTTGTTCATCCAGGACATTTAAAATTTCCTTTATTTTTAATCCCTTCAACTTCTCCCATTCCAGAACAGGAAGTATATCTTTTACCGTAAGGTGAATTAACAACTCTTCTATATCAAGCAACTTCTTTTCAAATGGCGCTGCATGATTCGTCGACTGCTGTAACCGCTTTCTTGCCAGTGCTATCCGGGCAAGGTCTCCAGACAGCGGTCGAATCTGCTCGCTCAGGAGCAACTCTGCTATCTCCCTGTGGCCGCGTTGCATAGCATAGTGTAAGGGAGTCCGGCCCGCTCCGTCTTTTGCGTTGACATCAGCGCCTTTGGCAATCATCAGTTCAACCATCTCCTTCCGGCCATAGGCTGCACTGTGAAGAGGTGTCCAGCTCCAATTGTCTTTGGCGTTGACGTCAGCACCTTTGTCGATGAGCAGTTCTACAATTTTTTTTAGACCAGCACCAACCGCTCTATGGAGAGGCGTGGTCCCATACGGTGTCTGCTTGTTCACATCGGCACCGCCTTCAATTAGACTCCTTGCTTGAGCCTCATCTTTGATGTAGAGAGCGAAATTCAGGGCAGAAACATCGGCACCTTTGGAAATGAGCAGTTCAACTATCTCCTTATGGTTCTGCCCCATGGCACCTTCTGCGGCTGTCCCGTTGTAGTATTTTTCCCCGACATTCACATCCACACCGTGTTCCAGAAGCACTTCGACTATCTCCTTGTGGCCGTTACGGGCAGCATAGTGCAGTGCGGTCCGGCCCGAAGCGTCTTTTGCATTAACATCAGCGCATTTTGAGATGAATGACTTGACGTCGGCTATCTTACCAGACTTTGCAGCTTCGTGTAGTGTCTTTGGAGACTGTTCCGTTGAAACGGCAACAGCCGGAGCGGCACTTGTAACGATTCCATACATCACAATTACAATGGACAACAGAATAATCTTTGTGACGAAATGTTTCTTATACATAGCTCAACTCTTCGTAAAATCCCCACTATTGTTGATCAGGCTCTCTGGGAGCACTCACAGTCTTCGAGAAAGAATTAAATATGTCCAGTACATTTTTTTCCGGAAACCCATCTGCCGCCGTAAAACTCGCCCCTTTACTCCGTCTCTTATTGCTCGATCAAGGTTGCCACTTAACATTATAACCGATGCCCCAGTCCAGAGCACACAAATTCAGCGTAGACTGTGTAGTATAAATTAGGAGTAATTAAAGGAGGTGTCCGGTACGAATGGCATGAAGATAAGCAA
>DQCG01000387.1 GCA_003533825.1 Phycisphaerales bacterium | reverse complement strand
CGAACCATATCTACACAGCCGTCAGCTTCCCATATCATTAAAAGCGACGGCGCCGAAGTCATAAACTTCACTGCCGGGGCAAAAAACGGCTTATCCTTATGGGCGGCATAGTGCCGACGGACCAGGTCCACAGGGATTTGCATGAATTTTGCCGCGATGAGCTTGAGGCCTTTTCTTTCGAGTCGTGAGATGATCTGACCAGCCAAATGCCGTTGTATTCCATCCGGCTTGATAATGATTAAAGTGCGTTCTGCCATTAAAAGCTTTTCGATTCCCGATTTTCAACCGGCGATCGCTATCCGGATATTATACTCCCTCAGCTACAATATATATTTCCACTCGTCTGTTTTGCGGATTGCCCTTTTTGCCGGGCTGATTTTCCGCAATCGGTCTATATTCACCAAAACCTCGTGCACTCAGACGCTTCGATTCGATATTGTTACTTTCCATAACATTCAGCACGGCTATTGCTCTATGCGATGATAAGTGCCAATTGGTAGGATGTTTTGCGCGTGTCTCAGGCTTTTGAATAGGAATGTCATCGGTGTGTCCGGCAATTACTACATCGAATTTCTTGCCTTGTTCGGAGTTAAGAATTGCAGTAAGCGATTTTACCGCCTCAATTGCCGATGCCGCCACATTATCACTGCCCTTGTCAAAAAGCAGGTCGCTCTTGAATTTTACTAAGCCCCTGCTCGCATCGTACGTAACCATATCGTGCTGTTTGGCAAAGTCTTCCAGCAAAGTGCTGAGTTCCACAGGCAGTGCCCCTCCGCCTAAAAGCAGCCTCTGCTGCATCGATGCGATAAGCTCGGCCTTTTTAGCAAGGTCTTCCTCGAGAGCGGCAATTTTTTGCTGCAGCGCCTCGACTTCGATACTATCGGTTTGCTGGGCCGCGGCCAGTTGTTTCTTCATCTGCTCGAGTCGCAATGTATTAGCCGCCAGCTCGGCCTGGAGCTGGTCTATGAGCTTTTGCTGTGTATTGTTCTGGATACGCAGGTCCTGCATTTCCGAGCTGCAGCCATTTACAAGTAAAGCACAGGCACATAAACCAAAAATAACTGAAAGTTTGACAGTTCGCATCATTTAATCCTTTCCAAAAAGATTAAGATATCCTTCAACCATCCTTAAAATACACAAGCCTTTTAATTACAGGCTCTTACAAACCAACAAGTTTTAATTTCTCAACCCTCTGACACAAATTAAACCGATTCACGAATAACCGTCAAGAATAATCTTTACAAAATATCAACGGCTTTTTGGCCGCTTGTGCCCGTTCAGGAAAGTTTTAGTAGATTGTACCGGCACTTTGGTATAAAATTTCATCCTTAAATAACGTTTCCCTGAGTAATATCGGGAAGAGCAAGGTAAAATTATGAACAATCTTTGAGAAAAACTCTAACCTGCAGATTGTATAGCTGCTTGTCACCGCCGAAGAGGCAGCAGCCACGGTGAGTATCTTTAGCAGGATTCATTAAGCAGCCTAAGTTTTGATTTGATATTTGTATAGGATTTTATGAAAGTATCAGTTGCAGAAAAGTGCGGATTTTGCCACGGTGTTAGAAACGCTATCAGCGTAGCTGAAAAGATTCTGGCAGAAGAAAATGATGTGTATAGTTTCGGCCCAATCATTCATAATAAAGATGCAGTGGAGCGGCTGGCACAAAGCGGTCTAAAAACTGTAAGCAAGGTCGAAGAAATTCATTCAGGAACGGTTCTTATCCGTTCTCACGGAGCTGCTCCTAAACAGATAGCGAAGCTCAAAGACAAAGGACTTAAAATTGTCGATGCCACTTGTATATTGGTTAAGAGGGTGCAGCACATAGCCGGCGAGCTCGAAAAAGAGGGTTATAAAGTTGTAATTATCGGCGAGGAGAATCATCCCGAGGTCAAGGCGGTTGTGGGCTGCGCCCGGGATGTTATTGTCATCGCCGACAAGTCGGATTTACATAAGCTGCCGCAACACGCCAAGCTGGGGATTGTATGTCAAACCACGCAAAATCCCGATCACCTCGGCAGGATGCTTGGCGCTATGGGACGCGGGAGCTTTAGCGAGATGAAAGTTATCAATACTTTGTGCAGGGAGGCGATAAAGAGGCAGGAATCAGCGGCACAGTTGTGCAGGCAGGTCGATATAATGTTTGTACTGGGGGGGCTGGAAAGCGCCAATACGCGCAGGCTTGCGGAGCTGTGCAAAAAAGTAAACAAACATACATTTCACCTGCAAAATTGGGATGAGCTCGATAAAAGCGTGCTTTCCGGCAAGAACTCGGCTGGCGTTACAGCGGGAGCATCAACCCCTGACTGGATAATAAACGAGTTTGTGAAGAATTTGGAAGCTTATGATGACAGAAGCCAATAAGGGAAAGCTTTTTGCAAAATAACCAAATAGGTTCTTGAAAGAATGGTCGTTTTCTGTTACAAATGCCCTTCCCNNCGGCGTAAATGTGGGGCGCCGGTAAGCAGTGAACACAAGCTCCACAGAGGGATTTGGTTTTATGGTAGATAGAAATATAGTTAACAAATTAGGTTTAACAAAAGAGAAGCTCGAACAGCAGGTTAACGAGATGTTCGGTGAGCAGGAAAATGCATTCCTGGAAGAAGCTCTGCAAACAAAGGTAGATTTACGTCTGCCGGGGACTATTCTAAAAGGCACAATTGTATCGCGGATAGGAAATGATGTTATTGTAGAGGTAGGCCTGAAGAGTGAGGGGATTGTCGATGCGGGTGAATTTGACAATCCAGACGAGATTGAGCCGGGTAAAGATATCGAGGTTCTCCTTGAAGATACCGACTCTGAAAGCGGTCTTATTCTGTTGAACAAACGCAAAGCCGACCTTATGAGAGGCTGGAAAACAATTCTCGATACGAAGAAAGAGGGCGATGTTGTCAAGGGCAAGGTTATAAGACGAATCAAGGGCGGTCTGCTTGTTGATATCGGAGTGCCTGTATTTTTACCGGCTTCACAGGTCGACATCAGGAAACCGGGCGATATCAGCAGGTTCATCGGCAAGGAAGTGGATTGCAAGATTCTCAAGATAGACATAGAAGGCAGAAACATTGTTATATCCAGGCGTAAACTCATAGAAGAGGAACGCAGGAGCAGTAAGGAAAAAATCCTGTCGGAAATCGAGGTCGGTCAATTGCGAAAAGGTATCGTGAAAAACATCGCCGACTTCGGTGTGTTCGTGGACCTGGGAGGCCTGGACGGCCTGCTGCATATTTCCGATTTGAGCTGGGGCAGAATATCACATCCATCGGAAATTGTTGATCTTGACCAGGAGATAGAATGCGTTGTCGTTGGTGTTGATAAAGAGCATGAGAAGATTTCGCTGGGCTTCAAGCAGAAGACATCCAGCCCATGGGAGGATGTCGAGCATCGCTATCCTATCGGGGCAAAGGTGAAGGGCAAAGTAGTAAATGTGATGAGCTACGGAGTGTTTGTACGGCTTGAAGATGGTATTGAGGGGCTGGTGCATATCAGCGAGATGAGCTGGACCAAGCGCCTTGCGCATCCGAGCGAGCTTGTCAATCTCGGTGACGAAATAGAGGTGGTTGTGCTGAGTGTCAACAAGGAAAAACAGGAAATCTCGCTGGGGCTCAAGCAGACTCAAACCAATCCATGGGCGATAGCTTCTCAGAAATATCCGGCTGGCGCGATTGTTACCGCCAAAGTGCGAAGTTTGACCAATTTTGGTGCCTTTGTCGAGGTCGAGCCGGGTATCGACGGGATGATACACATTTCGGATTTAAGCTGGACAAGAAAACACAGCCATCCCGGCGAGGCCCTGCATAAGGGGCAGGAAATTAAATGTATTGTTCTTGAAGTTAATGAAGAAAAGCGGCGGGTATCCATGGGCATAAAACAGATGACCGAAGATCCCTGGATACGTGCTATCCCCGATAAATACATTCCCGGACATATTATCAAAGGCAAGGTGGCAAAGCTTACTAACTTCGGCGCTTTCGTTGAGCTCGAACAGGATTTAGAAGGGCTGTTGCATATTTCCGAACTCGCCGACCACAAGATTGATAAGCCCCAGGATATCGTTAAGGTGGGCGACGAAGTTGAAGTTAAAATCCTCAAGGTTGATACTGATGCCCGTAAAATCGGTTTGAGTCTGCGAAGGGTAAAGTGGGCTGCTGAGGAGCAGGCGGCAGAATCAGGCCGGCAGCGAGCCCCGTCAGGCCCTGAGAAGGTGCTTTCCGATGCAGATGTGGCCCAGATAAAAAAACAGAAAGATAAGCCTGACGAGAGCGAAACTACTGATGCCGAGCCGGGCCAGCCGGACGACCAGCAGGAGCAACAGCCTGAGCCCGCAGCCACAGAAGCTCCGGAGCAAAAAGTGGAGGAGGATTCTCCGGAAACAGAGCTTAAAACGCCGGAAGACTCTGAACAGGACCAACCAGAGCAGACTCAGGAAAATTCGGATACTGACAGCCAAACTGACGACGATAACGCCGAAAGCAGCGCAGAATTGGATAAAACCGAGTAGGGATAAGAAATTTATACAATTCTGTTAAGGCAAGAAAGCCTGTTGGGTAAGGTTGACTAATTTCTTACACATGCTCGTCCACCTTCATAAAGGTTGAAATCGTTATAGAGCGTTGTAACCGATATGTTGCCGTAACGCAAGGTCCCCCCCTTGCCCAATGGGTTTTCTATCCGGGCTGCAGATTCCAGTGAAGATTACGTTCAGTTCCCAAACCAACCGTTAGTCGGGACCGGTTCCTTCAGTAATTGTCAAAAGCTGATCAACTGCAATATCCTTAAAAACATCAACTGCACCGCCGATCCATCGTACTTCGATACGGTCCACCTTTTCACGGCCCCCTAACCCAAAGTGAAGGCGCATGCCGTAATGGCTTTGGTACCCTCGTCCACTGTGAACTTCGTCGTGTAACGTCAGGTCGCCGGCTACTACCTTGACGCGCGATCCCACACCATCCCGGTTGGTCTTAACTCCGCGCAGACGTACTTGCAGCCAATGCCCTTCCGAAGGCGAATCGTTTTTCAGGATGGTAGGTTCCCGCCGGGAGTTTAGTATCACCACATCCACGTCGCCATCGTTGTCCAGGTCATCGAAGCCGGCGCCGCGGCTGCTGAGCTTTACCTTCATTCCGTCGCCGCTTTGCTTCGAGACGTTGACGAATTTGCCGTCGCCGGTATTCATTAGAATGACGTTTGTTGCAAGATAGGTAGACCTGTCGTCGAAAAGGTCGACGTTGTCCAGCAAATGGCCGCACGCAACGAAGATGTCACGGTCACCGTCGTTATCGAAGTCCACTAAGCTGTTCCCCCATGTCACATGTGCTACAGTCCCTTCTCCCGCACCGGTCAATCGTGTCACATCATCGAAAGCATTATCGCCCAGATTCTTGTACAGCGTTGCCAACTGCCCCTGGTAAGACGTAACATAGAAATCCAGCAGCCCATCGTTGTCGTAATCGCCGAAATCGGCCCCCATGCTTCCCTGCCCATCGCCGTGGGTGTCGTAAGCGACGCCCGCCATAAGACCCATGTCTTCGAATTTACCCGTTCCGTCGTTTTCAAAAAGAAAATTTCCCGCACCATCGTTGGCTACATATATATCTGTATCACCATCGTTGTCATAATCGCCGCAGACCATTCCCATGCCCCAGCTTGCTTGCTCAGCCACACCCGCACTCTTACTGACGTCGGTAAAAGTACCATCGCCGTTGTTGCGATACAGCGTATCCGTCGCCGCAGGGTAAGAAGCCGGGCTGATGTAGACGGGATAACCGTCCGCTACGCCGGTCCTGTGTTTCTCGTATGAGAAGTCAAAATAGTTGGAGGCATAGAGGTCCAGATCGCCATCTTTGTCCATATCGAGAAAGCATGTGCCGGCACCTGTGTGGGAGCCATTGGCAACGCCCGCCCTTTCGGTGACATCGGTGAACGTACCGCCGCCGTCATTGCGATACAGCACATTCGGACCGTGGTTGTTAACATAAATATCCAAGTCGCCGTCATTATCATAATCGCCCGCCGCAACGCCTAAGCCGTACCCCGTATCACCCACACGTGCCTCTTCGGTTACGTCGGTGAACTTCCAATCACCCTCGTTGCGATAAAGTGCGTTCTTCGGCGGGACATCGAATTTGGTCCCCTTCAGCGGCTCCCCGTTCAGGAAATATATGTCAACATCACCGTCGTTGTCATAGTCGAAAAGCGCCAGACCGCCGGCGACCGTCTCCATTAGGTACCGCTTGCCGCTGCTGCCGTCGGTGTGCCTGAAAGTTATCCCTGTCTCCTTCGTTACATCACGAAAGACTATGGAATTGCCGGGGCATATCTGACAGAAGACCACTACCATCGCCAGCATCAGTACGATTTGCCGCCCGCAACGAGTCCGTTGCCGAACACAAGTAAGGGCGTGCCGGTCAGTTTTTGTTCTTGATCCTCTCATATATCTGCCTGTACTTCTGGTTCGTCGGTTGTAGTTTTATTGCCTGTTCCATGGCCTGCAGCGCGCCGGCCCGGTCGCCGTTCACGTCGGCGGCCCAGCCCAAAAGAAAATAGGTCTCGGCGCTTTTTCCCAAAGTTATTGCTTTTTTTGCAAGACTGTGAGCCCGTGCTATGTTTGTGTTGGTTCGCAAATAGAAACGCGCCAGCTCGCGGTATCCGGCCGGGTCGTTCGGAGCCAGGGTGATGGTTTTCCGGAAGGCTCGCTCGGCCTTCTCAAACATCCTCAACTGGATTGCGATTTGCCCTATATTCAGATAGGAAATCGGATTGTTCGGATCAATCCGGGCCATCTTCTCGAAGCACCCAAGGGCTTTGGCGGCACGGTTGCTCGTGTAGTACAAGGACGCCAGCCGTTCCAGGCATCGAGTATTATTCGGATCGACTTCGGAAGCTCTATTTAAAAGTTGTTCAGATTTTGCAATATTGCCGCTTTTGCGATAGAGCCGCTCGGCATCGAGATATGTCTTGACTACACTCGCTCGCAATGACACCAGATATTCACGAGAGCCTATCTGCCGCATACTGTAGATGGAGTCGACCTTTTCTCGCAGCTTCCTGAAGACGGCCAGGTGCTCCCGGCCTTTGTCGCGCTGCCCTATTCTTGTGTAAACCATGGCCAGACCATAATGTGAATGACGGTGTTCAGGTTCGAGCCTGATTGTCTGTTCGTAGTGTTCTATGGCCTTATCATATTCCTTCTGCTGTCTGTATGCTTCTGCGAGCTGAAAATGAGCCGTGAAAGATGACGGGAAAATCTTGATCTCCTGCTGAAGTTCCGTGATGGCTTCGACATACCTGCCCGAGTCCATAAGGGCTTTGGCGATGTCACTCCGCAGGTCCGCGGCATCCGGCCTTATCTCCAGGGCTTTTCTCAGAAGCTTCACTGCCTGGTCGAATTGCTCCTTCTCCAGTGCGATTTGACCCATGTTCCGCCAGGCATCGAATTGCTTGGGATTTATTTCGAGGCTTTTCTCCCAGAACTTCACCGCCTCGGTAGAATCGCCGTGTCTGGCGTGCAGGTCCCCCATCAACATGCAGGAACCGTCGCTCTCGGGAAATTCCGTTAATGCCTGTCCGGCAAGTTCCATCTCATCTTTTCTTAAGGCAGCGATTTGTTCTTCCTGGGTCAATTCCACAGTAGCCGCCTTCGATTCAAACGAATCCGATGACTGCTTTGCCTCCTTAGGTCTATCGCTTGCTGTATAAAAGATCCACCGCAAAAAGACGCCAACGATGATGACGCACACGATCAGCCCGAAGATCAATACCCACGGCGCTCTTCTCGTCGCACGCGGTGTGGTTGTGTGCGAACGTCCGGGTTTCTTTCTTTTCCGGCCCTTGATTTTCCTACGCTTTATCATCACAAATTACCCGGGATTTCCCGTATACACTTCACTGAAACACCCCTGGAAGTTTCAAATCCCATAATACTTAAATTTCATACCAATTTAAATAAATCTCCCTACAGATTCGGCATTTTGGGCCGCAAAAAACACCTTAAAAGCAAGTATTTATGCAAAGAATCCACTTTTTAGTACTACTTTGGCCCACCGTGGTCGCTGCCTGTACTCCCGAGCGTAGCCTGAATGGTCTTAATGTGCCACGGATTTTCAGATTTCTATCTAATTGCCGCTTACCGTCTGGAAAATCCGGGATTACACTTTTTTTTACAATTTGGCAGAAATATTAGGAGTTTTTCAGATTTTTCTTGACGGATATATGGATAGTTTG
>DQCG01000292.1 GCA_003533825.1 Phycisphaerales bacterium | reverse complement strand
GTTATTTGTTGCCATCTTTCTGGAAATGGTGTAGTCTACTAAGCCTTTTAGGAATATGGATTCCTGTAAAGTAGGGGCACGAATGGAATTGATAAAGAAACCATTCCAATGCTACCAAATAAACTTCAAAGAATATGCATGTATTTGACCCTTGCTGTCAAATAACAAGATTTAGGAAATAAGAATATGCCAACAAATATAGAATCCTTCGTCAAAACGTTAGAATCAGAAGGTGTGGATGCCGGCAAGAAAGCAGCCATGAAGATTGAGGCCGAGGCCAAAGAGAAAGCAGACGAAATTAACGCCGAGGCCAAAGAAACGGCAAATCAGATAATTGCCCAGGCACAGGCTGAAGCCGAAAAAATAAAGGCCCGAATGAATTCAAGTCTGGAATTAGCTATGCGCGATGCTATTTTCCTGCTGCGTGAAAAGCTGAGTTTACAGCTTAAATCAATACTGAAATTGAATATTGAAAAAGCCCTTAATGACGAAGAAACACTTGTGAACGTCTTGCGTGAAGTAATCCCTGCTTATGCAAAGGCCGGTACAGAAAATAAAACTACCACTGAGATTAATATTTCCAAAAAAACAAAAAGCCGACTGTTGGAAACTTCGCTTAGAGAGCTGGCACATTCACTTAATAATCAAAACGTTCAGCTTGACATCGGTTACAACCTGGCTAAAGAGGGTTTCGAATATAAAATTGAAGGTTCGACTGTAGAAGTAAGTACCGACTCTGTAACATCTTTGCTGGCGGAGATGATTGACCCTGACCTTCAGCAATTCTTAGAGAAAGCAGCTAAGGCCAAGGATTAAGACGGCACAAAAAAATAATGAGTAAACTTCATCGATATGAATATTTATTAAGCATTCTTCCGACATTGGAACCTATCGGTAGTATTCCTCCACTGGGTAAGCACGGTTTCCTGGAGCAGGTTATTGACTCGAATGGTCCTGTCGGTACTGCTGAGGTGCTTCTTCTAAGCGATGATCTGATGCAATACCAGGCGTTGCTGACGGAAGAAATCGATAAGGATCAGGTCGATCTTGTTATTCTTTCACTCGACAAGAGAGAGGACGAAAATGTTTTGCCGGATTTCCTTTTGCCGCCGGAATCGGCTGAAGGGGCCCAGGAGGAAAAGGAAAACGAGCGATTGAATATCGATGGAATCTGGGCACGATACTTTCGTCATGCGGCATCTGTAGCAAAGCGCACGCGAAGCAGCTTTTTGAAAGCCTGGATCGGATTCGAGGTCGGGCTTCGCAATGCACTGGCCACAGCTCGTGCTCAAACGCTCGAGTTGGATCCCGCCGCTTATCTGGTCGCACCCGAACTGGCCGACAGGAATACAGATTATAGTCACGCCGTATCTGAATGGTCCGGAGCTTCTAATCCCCTGACTGCACTTAGAGTGCTGGATGAGGCGAGATGGGACTTCTGCGAACAGCACGGGGGCTGGTACAGTTTCCACGCCTGTGAAATTGAAGTGTACGCTGCAAAACTGATACTTCTGCACCGCTGGCGGAGGATTTTATCCGAGAAACAACACAATGAGACAAATTTAACATAAATCTGATTACATAATACAATATCAATATCGCTTGATAGTGAGGAAATATTGTGATAGGACAAATTAAAGCCGTCTTTGGAAATATGGTTGTGGCTCAAACCAAAGACCGAGTTGTTAAAAACGCCGTAGGTTATTGTGTGCGTCACGATGGGATCAAGCTCCTGTGCGAGATTATCCGGATTCGCGGCGACTCCGTCGATCTCCAGATATTCGAAGAGACTCGCGGCCTTAAGGTAGGAGACCGGGTAGAGTTCCAGGAAGACATGCTCTCGGTGGTGCTGGGTCCGGGCCTGCTGGGCCAGATTTACGACGGACTTCAGAATCCACTGCCGGAGCTGGGTGAAAAAGTGGGCTATTTTCTCGAACCGGGCAATTATATTCACGCCCTGGATACCGAGTGCACGTGGGACTGGACCCCAAAAGTCCAGGCCGGCGCCACGGTTATGGCGGCAGATACGCTCGGCAGCGTTCCGGAGAGTATATTTGAACATAACATTATGGTACCGTTCGGCTGGGAAGGCCAATACACAGTTCAATCCGTTGCCGAACCCGGTTCATATCCTATTACGAAGGAAATCGCGAAACTGACCGATTCCTCCGGCAACGAACACCCTGTAACCATGGAACAAGTCTGGCCGGTAAAACGGCCGTTGTGCGTAGCAAAGAGACGATTGTTGCCAACGAAGCCGATGGTTACAAGCGTTCGTATTATTGATTCGATGTTCCCGATTGTACAGGGCGGCACGTATTGTATTCCGGGGCCTTTCGGCGCAGGCAAAACCGTATTGCAGCAGATAACTTCACGTCATGCCCGTGTCGATATCGTAATAATTACCGCCTGCGGGGAACGGGCGGGTGAAGTTGTAGATACGATCAGGGAATTCCCCGAATTGCAGGATCCGCGAACAGGCAAAAGTTTGATGGAACGAACCATTATCATCTGCAATACGTCCGCCATGCCCGTTGCCGCACGTGATGCCTCCGTCTATACCGGCATGACGCTGGCGGAGTACTACCGGCAGATCGGCCTGAACGTTCTGCTTCTGGCCGATTCGACCAGTCGCTGGGCCCAGGCGATGCGTGAGATTTCAGGGCGTCTGGAAGGGATACCCGGCGAGGAGGCGTTTCCTGCCTACCTCGAAAGCCGTATCGCGGATTTCTATGAGCGGGCGGCGGCTATTGAGCTTCGTGACAAACGCATAGCATCGGTGACTATCGGCGGTACAGTCAGTCCCGCCGGCGGCAACTTCGATGAACCGGTTACCCAGGCAACGCTCAAAGTTGTCGGCGCTTTCCACGGTCTGAGTCGATCCCGAAGTGATGCGCGTCGTTATCCCGCCATCGATCCGCTGGATAGCTGGAGCAAATATGTCGGCATCATCGATCCGAAAAAAGTCAAAAAAGTACATAACATGCTCAGGCGAGGCGACGAGATACGCCAGATGATGATGGTCGTCGGCGAAGAAGGGACACCGATCGAGGATTTCACGATAATGCTCAAGGCGGAGTTCTTCGATTCCGCCTATTTGCAGCAAAATGCGTTCGACGCTGTGGATGCCGCCACCTCGGTCGATCGACAGCGTTTCGTCTTCGACAAGATACTCGAAATCCTCGAGGCGGATTTCACCTTCAAGGACAAGGATGAAGCACGTCACGCACTCAAGAAGATCAGCAGTATGTTCATTAACTGGAACTATGCCCCCTGGGATCAGAGCGTGATCCCGGAATCAGAGCAGCAGGAAAAATCCAAAGCCGAAGAGAAGAATATCACCGAATCGGAAGAAAAGGACAAGCCCGCTGATAAACCATCAGCCAAAGATGGCCAGGCAATCGATCGAGATGACTTTAAAGAGGTCCTCGGTCAGATTGATCAGTATGTCCAGTCCCTTTTGAAAAATTCCGGCAAAGCAAAAGCCGAGGACATCCCCGAATCGGAAGAGAAGGATGAAGTTGAGCCGGCAGCGGTCTCAAGCTCCACACAAGAGGATTCACAGAATCAAAAATAAAACAATGACAATAAGTCGCAATAGCGCAATGTTATAACGCTCTATAATCTAAGGCGGTTGACAATGAGAACATTTTACGATGAGATTTCACAAATAGCCGGCAACGTCGTGACGGTCAAGGCCCGGGGAATAGGGTACGACGAGCTTGCCGTCATCACGACACGAGACAGATCTTCACTGGCCCAGGTGATTCGTCTCGAGGACGACAAGGTCAGTCTCCAGATATTTGCCGGCACTGAAGGCGTCTCCACCGGAGATAAGATTCGATTCCTCGGCCACTCTTTCGAAGTACCGTTCGGAGATGCCCTGCTTGGACGGGTCTTTGATGGATCGGGACGTCCGAGAGACGGCCGGCCCGAGGTAAAAGCCAAAGCGGTGGAAACCGGCTCGCCGGCGGTAAATCCGATCAAACGGAGAGTTCCGAACAAAATGATTCACACACGTATACCGATGATCGATATTTTCAATACATTGGTCGGTTCACAAAAGTTACCGATTTTTTCAGTTGCCGGTGAGCCCTACAATGATGTGCTGGCAAGAGTCGGAATGCAGGCCGATGCAGATATTATCATTCTCGGCGGCATGGGTTTGCGGCACGACGACTATCTGACATTCCGTCATCGTTTTGACGAAGCCGGCGTCCTGGGGCGGACAATTATGTTCATTCATACCGCCGCCGATCCCGTCGTGGAATGTCTGCTGATACCGGACTTGGCGCTGGCCGTGGGTGAACAGTATGCCTTGCAGGGCAAAAACGTCCTGGTCCTTCTCACCGATATGACGTCTTTCTCAGACGCTCTGAAAGAAATCGCCATAACGATGGAACAGGTACCCTCGAACCGCGGGTATCCGGGCGACCTGTATACCCAGTTGGCCAGACGGTACGAGAAGGCGGTCGATTTCGACGGCGCCGGATCCATGACCGTATTAGCTTGTGTAACAATGCCCGGCGATGACGTCACCCATCCTGTTCCCGACAATACCGGCTATATTACAGAAGGCCAGCTCTACCTGCGCAACGGCCGGATCGAACCGTTCGGCTCCCTCTCACGTTTGAAACAGTTGGTCAACGGCGAAACAAGGGACGATCATCGGGCCATTATGAACGCCTGTATTCAGCTTTATGCTCAATGCGACGAAAGCCGGGAAAAGCGGGAAATGGGCTTCGAGCTGTCCGAATGGGATACGAGGCTGCTGGAGTACGGCGATAAATTCGAAGACAAGATTATGAATCTGAATCTGAACATAGAGCTTTTCGACGCACTGGACAAATGCTGGGAAATTCTCGCCGAATGTTTCGATCCGGAGGAGACGGGTATCAGAGATACTATCGTCAAGAAACACTGGCCCAAAAAAAGTCGTCGAACAAAGGCTGAGCCGCAAGTCGAAACAGTTAAGTCATAACGGTAATACAGAACATATATGGCTAAACGGAAGATAAAATTTACACGAACAGAACTCAAGCACCAGCGTGACGCCCTGGCGCGCTTTCGACGCTACCTGCCGACTCTCAAGCTGAAACAGCAGCAAGTGCAGTCGTCCATCGTACAGACGCGCGAAATATTTCGAGAGAAAGACGCGGCCGTCAGGACAACGGAAGAAACGATTTCGGCCTACGACGGCTTGTTCAATGACCTCGCCGGCGTCAATTTTACAAAGCTGGCTGCGCCCGAGTCCGTCAATAAATCCACACACAGCATCGCCGGCGTCTATGTGCCGCGGTTCGAGGCAATCTCCTTTCCGAAAGCCGATTTCAGCCTTTTCGCAACCGCGACGTGGGTCGACAAGGCTCTTGCCGATTCGAAACAACTCAACCAGCAGAAAGTGGAACTCGGTATTTTGCAGGAGTGTCTCGATCTGTTGCAGGCCGAACTGAAGAAAGTAATGCAGCGGGTGAATCTTTTCGAAAAAGTCATGATTCCGAACACCCTTGAAAATATTCGCCGGATTCGCATCGCACTGGGTGACCAGATGACCGCCGGCGTCGCCAGGGCCAAAATAGCCAAGGCCAAGTTAGAGCAAAAAGAACATGAAGGTTACAAGGAGGCTGTGGTTCTATGATCGTACCGATGTCCAAAGTTTACATCGTAACCCAGAGTCACAACCGTAATCGGCTTTTGGATGCGCTCGGGCAATTGGGAGTTGTGCACGTTGAACCGGTAGATCCCGGCAAAGCAGTCGCAAAAGAATTCACCGTACATGCGATATCCACCATCAGCCGCGGCCTTCAGGTATTGCAGGGGATTGAACCTTCGGGCGATACTCCCGAGATATCCCCGCTGGACACTGCAAAGGAAGCTCTTTCGATTCAAAAGGCAATAGCAAATGAAAAGGACCATCTCAATACTCTACACCGAAAAGCCAGCCAACTCACACTCTGGGGCAATCTCGAGCTCAGGCAACTTGAGCAGCTCCGTTCAACGGGCATTGATATAAAATTCTTCTCAATAGCTCAAAAAGACCTGGCCGAAATCGAGGCCGAGTGTGTCGAAACGATTGCCGAATTACCGGGTCGGGACGTGATGGTCGCCGTCATTGATCGAAACGGACAGTTCCAAGCTCCTGAAAGGGCCAAGGAAATACCATGGCCTGCCACGGATCTGCCCACAGTCAGGAAAGAAGCCGCCGAGGTGGACGCTTCTATTAAACAACACAACAAACGCCTGGCTGAACTGGCGAATCTGTCAGAAGCAATGAGCCGTCAGATCAGGCATTACAAAACGGAGGCCGAGATTTGTGTCGTGCAGAACAGCGGTCTTGCCAGTGACGCTCTGTTCGCCCTGCAGGGCTGGACACCGTCTTGCAAGGCCGATTCTCTGTCGGATAGTCTTGCCGAACGGGACATCACCGCCGCGGTGGAACTTTTGCCCGTAGAGGAGGAAGAACAACCTCCGACTCTGATCGAATACCCGCGCTGGGCCAGGCCCATCAAGGCGCTTTTCGACATGCTCGGCACGCTGCCCGGCTACAAGGAATACGACGTATCGCCCTTCTTCATGATCGCCCTACCGCTTTTCGCCGCGATGCTAATCGGCGACGCCGGCTACGGCGCGATCCTGGCCGTGGCCGGTCTGGCGTTCTACAAAAAAATCGTGCGGGCCGCCGGCAAGCCCGCCGCCCACCTGCTCATTATTTTCGGTCTGGCGACGATGCTCTGGGGCATCCTGACGGCCAATTATTTCGGCATTACACCGCAATCATTTATCGGTATTGGACGCGAGGGGATAGCCAACGCGATGCTGGCCATAGCCCCGCTCTGGCGTTCGGACGGGGAAGAAGCCCGCGCCCTTATCATGAAAATATCGCTCATCATCGGCTGCATCCACCTTGTCTCGGCGCATCTGCACAACGTCGTCAAGCTGTTCCCCGATTCCAGAACCTTTGCGGAAATCGCCTGGGTGGTCATCCTGGTCGATATGCTCGTTCTTATATGGCACCTTATGTTCATCGGCGTGGACCAAATGCCCGCGGCAGTCGGTTATGTCTTGCTGATCGGACTCGTCGCAACGAGTTGGTTTACGGCGCCCATGAGCAATCCGCTGAAACGGTTCCTGATCGGCCTGGCCTCGTCCATATTGCCTTTGCTGGGCACGTTTAGTGACATTATGAGCTACATCCGCCTTTTCGCCGTGGGCCTGGCCAGTTTCTACATCGCCGACGCTTTTAACGGCCTGGGCGCCAAGGTCGCCGGCTCGGCCACGTGGATCGGCGGCGCCCCGATCGTTATCTTCGGCCATACGCTCAACATCGGGCTGGCCGCTATCGCCATTTTCGCACACGGCGTGCGATTGAATATGCTGGAATTTTCAAATAACATTGGAGTTAAATGGGCCGGCTACGCGTATCGGCCTTTCACAAAAGACAAAGATATTTCTATCGGAGAAAATGAATTATGACAGGTATGGAATTCGCAGGACAATTATCAATGGGACTGGTTTTAATCGGCGCAACGATGGGCAGCGCCCTCGGCATCGGTGCCGCGGCGCAGGCCGCCGCCGGGGCATGGGCCAAAGAAGCCAAAGCTGGAAAACCCTTGAATTTCTCCTATATCATACTTACCGGCATGCCCTTATCTCAAACCATCTACGGATTTATCCTGATGCTGGTCGGAATGTCACCTCTGATTATCGGTGAGACCCCGCTGACGAGCACGCATCCGGGCACCTTATTAGGCATCGGCATTGCCGGCGGCATAGCGGAGCTGGTCAGTGCGTGGATTCAGGGCATCATCGGTGCGGCCGGCTGCCGCTCGATATCCGAAGGCGAGGGCAAGGGGTTGGTCTTTATTATTATTTCAATGGGTATCGTCGAAACCGTCGGTCTGTTCGGCTTCGTATTCCTGATGATGGTCCTGCCGGGATAAGTTTCAAAGGCTCGGATATTATTTCCCGCAGGGCATAGAGTCAGGAAAAGCTCATACGTAATGACCAATTACCGCGAGGCCCTTCGCAGGATCAGTTCCGCCCTGAAGAAAGTCTCCGGCCAACGAGGTTATCCCGGCGGTTTCTACACGGACCCGGTGACAATCCAAGAATGTTATGCCCGCCGATTCACTCGGCGGGCTTTCTTTTTTTTACGCCTCTTCGACGATTTTCCATCCGATCGCATCGGCCAGCGAATACACGGGTTCTTTCGTGTCGCCGTAGCACGTCACACGGTGCCAGCCCCATTGATCCCACATACTGAAAAGCTTCTCGATGTCACCGGCCGGCTCAACGGCAAGTTTTGTCCGGCACGCCCGGTCGTCCGGGTCGTTTTCGACCGCCTTGCCCTGATGGATTATTATCTCCTTCTGCGGCTGCCTGATCTCGAGCGTCGTCGTCATGAATCCCAACGGCAGTATCGAACGAACCGAAGCCCCTTGCCGGTCCTCGGAATGTGTCAATATTTCAAACGGATTGACCGGCCCATCGGCACCGAACATCTTATTCGGGGCCACGCAATGCGCGTAGATAATCTGCCGCTTGGCAGTGTCGATGACCGGGTCGGAAATGAAACCCGGCCGCCCTCGCGTCATCGCCTCTATCATAACCATTGTCGCGGTTGACCTGATATCGCACTCACAGGCCCCGACCATGCCTTCGTTGTTCAACTGGTGAAATCCCAGGCACGGGTAGGCATGGATGTGGCCGCCGTAGAATCCGCCCAGGCAGTTAATCGCAATCGCATTTGCCCCGTGCTTTTTCAGCACCTCCTTCATACCAAGGTACATCGCCGCCGAAGTCTCCAGCGTTTCGTCCGAAACACCGACTACCTTAGTCGCATCATCTTTCCATTTCTGAGCTACCGTCTTCGACATGTCCTTGTCGGCGCTTTCCCAGGCGGCGTTCACTTCGGCAAAGGAAACGTTCTCGACGGTTATTCCCAACATCTCACCCCCCGGGCCGGAATTCTGGTCCCGAACGGACAGAATTTTCGATTTTTTCATCTGCCTGATGCACTCATCCGTCGAGACCGTTCGTATATTGTCCGGCCTGCATTGCATGCTGCCCATCCTCGGCGTGCCCTCCATGCGCACCTTCGTTGTCAGAGCGGCGAAGTCCGATGCTGAGCCTCCTCGGACGCTCTCGAAACATTTCACCGCAGCGATTACATCGTTCATATTCGAGGAAGCCACAAAGCCCACATTACCCGCCCCACTTCGCAGAAATGCCGCGTTATAGACCAGAAATCCGCCGCTCCCGCCGTATTGAAAATCGACATAAAGAACCGGCTTGCCCGAAGTGGCAATACCCTGGACCACGCGATTCCAGCAGTTCATCTGATAAACGATATAGCCGTCAACGCCGCTAAGTGCATTCTTCTGGAGAATCTTTTTCGCTTCCTCCGGCCCCTTGGCCATGGTCGAAACGAACTCGAACTCAGGGCATCCCCGAGCAAGTGCGGCGTCAATTCGCTTCATAACCGGCCGGAAATCGAATCCGACGTTAGGCCAATCCGGCCCGGGCTGCTTGGGCGCATGAAGCGAATAAATCACCTGAATACGAATCTTGCCGCTTCGTGCCGCAATCGACGGCGCCGGTTTAGCCAGCAGCCCCGACGTACCAACACATGCCACACAGCCGGCCAGAAATTTCCGCCGGCTCATCGAACAGTATGAACACCCATTGATAATATTACCGTTTCTCATGGTTGACCTCCCAAAATTCATAGAATTCAACTTTCACATAAAGAGCAGTATAACTTTTCCTTTAGTCAAAACCATGAAAAAGTTCCTGATTTGTGCTGTCAAAGCACAAATGAGCATCAAGCATACCAAAATTGGCTTTATTTTTTCAAATTAGTTCTTGCAGTACGCAGCACGCTGAACACAGTACGAATAAATTGGCTTTGTTTTTTCAAACTCCTTTCCGCAATACGCAGTCCGCAGAACGCAGAACGATAAAATTGGCTTTGTTTTTTTCGCCTCCGCAGGCCGTATTATTATCATAATCTCCTTTCATATAAATACTTAAGATCATTCCAAGCACCGGCAAATTGGTCGAGTAGACGTA